>JAKAGJ010000409.1 GCA_021815655.1 Deltaproteobacteria bacterium
TCTCGGCCACCACCTGCAAGACCTTCTTGCCGTCCGGGCTCAGCTGGGTGCCGCCCAGGGGGAACAGGGACGAGCCCTGCTTGTCCACCAGTTGGATGCGCACCCCGCCGTCGAAGGTGTCCACCAGGACCTGGTCCTTCACCCCGCCCAGGCGGGTCTCGATGTCCTTGCGCAGGCTGCTCAGAAGCGCTTGATCCGCGGCGGCGGTGTCCTTGGAGGGCGGGGCCGGCAAGCTGCTGGTGGAGGTGTCGGCGTCGACGATCTTCATGGTCACGCCGGGGCGGGTGCCCTCGCTGGAGCGCTCATCCCAGGCGCCGCCCTTGTCGAAGATGCTGAACTCCTTGAAGTAGCCGGCTATCTTGATCTTCTTCTCGGTGGGCACCATGTTGATAAGCCACATGAGTAGGAAGAAGGCCATCATGGCCGTCACGAAGTCGGCATAGGCCACCTTCCAGGCCCCGCCGTGGTGCCCGCCATGTTCGACCTTCTTGCGCCGCTTCTTGGCCACCGGCCTGTCTCCTTAGCCTTCCTTGGCGCCCCTGAGGGCCTCTTCCAGCTCTTCAAAGCCGGGGCGCTCGGACGGCGGAATGGCCCGGCGGGCGAACTCCAGGGCCACGGCGGGCGAGCCGCCGGAAACCGTGGACAACAAGCCGGTCTTGATGACGTTGAGGGCCACGTGATGCTCGTTGGCCGAGTGCTCCATGTTGGTGGACAGGGGCCCGATGAAGCCGTAGCTCAGAAGCACGCCCAGGAAGGTGCCCACCAGGGCCGAACCGATGGAGTGGCCCAGCACCTCGGGCGGCTCGCTGATCTTGCCCATGGTGAGCACCACGCCCAGCACGGCGGCCACGATACCCAAAGCCGGCATGCCGTCGGCCACCTTGGCCACCGCCCCCGAAGGCATGGACGCCTCCTTGTGCTGGGTCTCCATGTCGATCTCCATCAGGTCGTCCAGGCTGTCGGGCTCCATGCCCGTGGAGATGTAGACCTTGAAGTTGTCGCACAAAAAGCTGAGCACGTGGTGGTTGGCCAAGACTCCGGGGTATTTGGTGAAGATGGTGCTTTCCTCGGGGCGGTTGACGTGGCTTTCCACGGCGATGAGCCCCTCGCGCCGGGCCTTGCGGAAAAGCTCGTTCATGGCCATGAGCAGCTCGAGGTAGGACTCCTTGTTCACGCCCTTGCCCGTGAAGACGCCCAGAAGGCTCTTGATGGTCATGCCCAGGAGCTTCTTGGGCGAGGAGATCAGGAAGGCGCCCGTGGCCGCCCCGCCGATGATGAGCAGCTCCACGGGCTGAAAGAGCACGCTCAGGTTGCCGTGCTCCAGGAGGTAGCCGCCGATGACGCAGGTCAGGACCACCACGATGCCGATTATCGCTAACATTAAGTCTCCACCCTGCTAGGAATCCGGCCCCCCGGCGGGCCGGCGGGTGCGGCGCGCCGGGCCGGCCAGCAGGCGCTGGTGTCGGCACACAAAGGCGGAGGGCAGCCTGAACCCCACCTGCCTCCGCGGGCGGAAAAAGGGACGGCCTCTAGCCGCCAGCCGATCGCCGCGACCACGCGGCAGGGAGGCATGTCCGGTCTTGCTCCTTGCTCCAAGGAACGGACCAAGCACCCTGGCCTGCCGAAACGGGATTAACCTGGATTGTGTACTAAGCGGGGTTGTTTGGCAAGGCCATCCTGTGGAGGCCGCCGCGCGGCCCCGCGAAGGCCGGGAGCGCGTCGCCAGGCCCCCTACCGGCTTGCTTTGGGGGATTAAATGGGCTATAGGCCATAAGGTAGGGCCGGTGGCGGCGCCGCGGCCCAAGGAGGCGCAAGTTGGGCAACTGGGACTTCGGCGTTACCCTCACCCTGTTGGGCATGGGCGGCACCTTGTTTTCCCTGTGGCTGTTGACCCTGGTCATGGGGCTCATGAAGCGGCTGTTCCCGGCCCCGCCGCCGGCCGGCCCGGACCAGGGCGGGCAGGGCGCATGAGCGAGTCCCTGCTGGGCGCCCTGTGGTCCCTGCTGGCCGGCTTCCAGGCCCTGGGGCCGGGGCAGGCGGTGATGATCCTGGCCGGCGGGCTTTTGATCTACCTGGGGGTGGCCAAGGGCTATGAGCCGCTGTTGCTCCTGCCCATCGGCTTCGGGGCCATCCTGACCAACCTGCCGCTGACCGGCCTCATGGAGCCCGGCGGGCTCTTGCGCTTCTTCTATGACCACGGCGTACTCACCGAGGTCTTCCCCTGCCTGATCTTCGTGGGCATCGGGGCCATGACCGATTTCGGGCCGCTCCTGCACCGCCCCAGCATCCTGCTCCTGGGCGCCGCCGGCCAGTTCGGCATCTTCCTGACCCTGCTGATGGCCCTGGCCCTGGGCTTCACCCAGTTGGAGGCCGTGGCCGTGGGCATCATCGGCGCCTGTGACGGCCCCACGGCCATCTACGTCACCAGCAAGTACGCCCCCCACCTGCTGGGGCCGGTCTCGGTGGCGGCTTATTCCTACATGTCGCTGGTGCCCCTGGTGCAGCCGCCCATCATGCGCGCGCTCACCACCAGGCGCGAGCGCGCCATCGTCATGAAGACCAGCCGCCAGGCCGTGAGCCGGCCGGTGCGGGTGCTGTTCCCCATCGTGGTCACGGTGGTCACCTGCCTGATCGCCCCCAAGGGCGCCCCCCTGATGGGCATGATAATGCTGGGCAACCTGCTGCGCGAGTCGGGGGTGGTGGGGCGTCTGGCCGCCTCGGCCGAAAACGAGATACCCAACGTGGTCACCTTGCTCTTGGGCATCTCCATCGGCGCCACCATGCAGGCCGGCCAGTTCCTGCGTCCGGCCACCCTACTGGTGCTGGGGCTGGGGCTCCTGGCCATCATCCTGGACACGGTCATGGGCCTGCTCTTTGGCAAGCTGATGTGCCTGCTCTCCCGGGGGGCCATCAATCCCCTGATCGGCGCCGCCGGCATCTCGGCCTATCCCATGGCCGCCCGCGTGGCCCAGGTGGAAGGCATGAAGCACAACAAGCGCAACTATCTGCTCATGCACGCCATGGGCGCCAACACCGGCGGCCAGATCGGCTCGGTGATGGCCGCGGGCATCATGCTCTCGCTGCTGGAGGGGCTGGGCCTGGGCCGATGACCGCCTCCATGCCTGGGCGCGGCGTGGATTTACCTTTGTCAACCACGGTGATTCCTCTATAAATAAAGCTCGGGAAAGCCATGGGGCCAGAGGAAGCCAACCTGGGGGAGGAAACCGCATCCGTGTCCCAGCCCGCCCAGATAGCCCGTTACTACCATATATTGGGACGCAAGATCGCCCTGGCCATCGTCTCGGTGGCCTTTATTCCCTACGCCCTGACCTTTATCATTTTCTACACCTCCTACAACGCCTCCATTCGCGCCCAGGTCTTGGACACCCTGCGCACGGTGGTGGAGTCCCACCAGCGCAACATTGACGATTTCCTGGCCGAGCGTCTGGCCAACCTGCAGAACGCCGCCACTCTCTTCGGGGTGGAGCAGCTTTCCGAGCCCCAGCGCCTGGAGCAGGTGCTGGCCTCCCTGCGCCGGGTTTACGGCGCCTTCGTGGACCTGGGGCTGCTGAACCAGGAGGGGCAACACCTGGCCTACGCCGGGGCCTTCAGCCCGGGGCGGGCCGGCTATGCCCAGGCCCCCTGGTTTCAGCAGGTCATGACCCA
>JAKAGJ010000410.1 GCA_021815655.1 Deltaproteobacteria bacterium
GACGAGCTGGTCGGCGAGGGTGGCGCCGCCCCCGCCCCGGAGGCCGACGAGGACAAGCCCAAGACCAAGAAGAAGTTCTTCGGCTTGTTCAAGTAGGCCTGTCCTGGCCGCCGTCGGCGGGGTCCCCCTGTTGGGCGGCCCAGGCGTATCTTGTCCGATGATATCTACATACTGCGCTTGACCCGTTTTGCTCCCCTCTATATAGTGCCTAGCATGGTACCCGCGCCCCCGCCACGCACCTGGTCCCTGCAACCGCCCCATCCCCGGGCCCCGCGACTTGCCGCCGAGCTGGGCCTGCCGCCCTGGGTGGGGCAGGTCTTGTGCCTGCGCGGCCATGCCGACCCGGCCCAGGCCCAGGGCTTTTTGGACCCTCGGCTGGTGCTGCTGCCCGGCCCCGAGAGCATGGCCGGGCTGGGGCCGGCGCTCAAGGTGCTGGTGCCGGCCATCCAGGCCGGACGCACCATCGGCGTGGCGGGAGACTATGACGCCGACGGGGTGACGGCCACGGCCCTGATGGTGGATTTTTTGCGCCAGGCCGGGGCCTCGGTGGTCTGGGACCTGCCCCAGCGCCTGCGCGATGGCTACGGGTTTTTGCCGGCCACGGCGGGGCGTCTGCGCCAGGCCGGGGCCGAGGTGGTCATCACCGTGGACTGCGGCATCTCCGATCATGCAGGCGTGGCGGCGGCCGGCGAGTTGGGCATGCCGGTGGTGATTACCGACCACCACCAGGTGCCCGCGGGGCCGCTGGTGCCGGCGGCGGCGGTAATCAACCCCCACCAGGCCTGCTGCCGCTTCGCACCCCACCTGGCCGGCGTGGGGGTGGCCTTCTACGTGGCTGCCGGCCTGCGCGCCGGCCTGCGCGCGGTGGGCCACTTTGCCGACAGGCCCCTGCCCAATCTGCGCAACAGCCTGGACCTGGTGGCCGTGGGCACCTGCGCCGACGTGGTGCCGCTTCTGGACCACAACCGCATTCTGGTCAACGAGGGACTCAAGGTGCTGAACGAGGGCCGGCGGGAGGGGTTCCGGGCCTTGGGCAAGGTGGCGGGCCTCAAGGGCGCCCTGGACGCCCGCGACCTGGGTTTTGCCCTGGCCCCTCGGCTCAACGCCGCCGGCCGCCTCAGCTCGCCGGACCAGGCCCTGGAGCTGCTCCTCTGCCAGGACCCGGCCCAGGCCGCGGCCCTGGCCACCGGGCTGGACCGCCTCAACCGCGACCGCCGGGGACTGGAGGGCGAGATATTCCAGGAGGCCCTGGAGATGGTCGGCGGGGACCCGGAACTGGCCCAGGCCCGCTGCCTGGTGCTGGCCAAGGCGGGCTGGCACCGGGGGGTGCTGGGCATCGTGGCCAGCCGCCTGGTGGAGCGCCTGGGCCGTCCGGCCATGCTCCTGGCCATCGACAACGGCCTGGCCGTGGGCTCGGGGCGCAGCCTGCCCGGCTTTCACCTGCAACGGGCCTTGGCCGGGCTGGGGCACCTGCTGGAGCACTTCGGCGGGCATGCCCTGGCGGCGGGGGCCACCTTGGCCACCGCCAACCTGCCCCAGTTGGCCTTGGGCCTGCACCAGGCCGCCGCGGAGCAGCTTCCGCCCTTGGGCCAGGGGATGCCCCTGGAGCTGGAGGCCGAGGTGGGGCTGCATGATCTGGGGCCGGAACTCATACCGGTGCTGGAGCGTCTGGCGCCCTTTGGCCCCGGCAATCCCGAGCCGGTGCTGGCCCTAAAGGGCGTGGAGGTGGGGCAGGCCTCGCTGGTGGGGGAGGGGCATCTGCGCCTGGAGGTGCGCCACAACGGCCGGCGGCTCAAGGGCATCGGCTTCAACCTGGGGCCGCGCAAGCCGGCGGCGGGCAGCCGCGTGGACCTGGCCTGCACGCCGCGCATATCTTCCTATGGCGGTCGCCACCTGGAGCTGGTGGTGGAGGACCTGCGGCCAGCCCAGGGCCTGGGCTCCCAATAGCGGGGCAGTTGGCGTTGTGGCTCAAGCCAGCGCCGGCGGCTCCCGTGGAGGGCTCGCGGCAATGGGGGTCATGACGAGGCGACGTCGGCTACCGGGGCCTTCGCTGCCAAATGGCGCAATTTAGGGCAACGGCTCCAGCAAGCCTTCCAGATTAAGATGCTCCTCCAACAGGTCGGCCAGCAGATCGTACTGCTGGTCCTTGAAGGCCGCATAGTCGCCCAGGCTGGCCACGGCGGCGCCGCCGGCGGCCCAGGCCAGAATCCCGCCCCGTAGGACGTCGTTATCCAGGATGCCGTGCAGATAGGTGCCGACGACCCGTCCGTCGGGGCTGACCTGGCCGTCCTCCAGGGCCACGGGCTGATCCAGGCGCTGGCGCAGGTGAAAGGCCGGCCGCGACTGCCCCTGGGGGCTGGTCTGGCCCATGTGTATCTCGTAGCCCGCCAGCTCGCCGGGCGCCGGGAAGGGCAGGGAGTCCAGGGCCTCGGCCTTGACCCGGGTGGTGGTCTTGGCGCCGGCCATGACCGTGGCCACGGGCAAGAGCCCCAGGCCTTGTTCGCTGGCTGGCGGGCCTTCCACGCCCAGGGGGTCGGCGATTTCCCGGCCCAAAAGCTGGTAGCCGCCGCAGAGCCCCAGGAGGTGTCCGCCCAGGGCGTGGTAATGCTGGATGGCCTCGAAAAGGCCGCTGGTCCGCAGGCCGGCCAGGGCGGCCAGGGTGTTCTTGGTGCCTGGCAGGATCAAGAGGTCCAGGCCGGCCAATTGCTGGGGGCTCTCTATCCAGCGCAGGTCCACGGCCGGCTCGGCGGCCAGGCAGTCCACGTCGGTAAAGTTGCTGATGCGGCTTAAGCGCACCACGCCCACGCGCAGGCTGCCGCCCGCTCTGTCCTGGCCGCCGCGCTCCAGGGCCACGCTGTCTTCCTGGGGCAGGCCCAGGCGGAAATAGGGCAGGAGGCCCAGCACCGGCTTCTGGCCCCGGCGCGCGATGATTTCGATGCCTTCGCTGAACAGGGCTGGGTCGCCGCGGAATTTGTTCACCACCACCCCGGCCACCAGGCGGCGCTCGCCGGGGCTGAGCAGGCTTAAAGAGCCCAGCACCTGGCCGAAAACCCCACCGGCGTCGATATCGGCCACCAGGATGACCTTGGCCTTGGCCCGGCGGGCCATGGCCATGTTCACCAGGTCGTGACGCTTGAGGTTCAGCTCGGCGCAGGAGCCGGCGCCCTCCAGCACGATGAGCTGATGGGCGGCTTGCAGGCGGCGGAAGCTCTGCATCACCTTGGGCAGCAGGCGGGGCTTGAGCCGGTAATAATCAATACCCTTGTAGTTGCCCAAGACCCTGCCTTGCACGATCACCTGGGAGCCCATGTCGCTGGTGGGCTTCAAGAGCACCGGGTTCATGTCCACGTGGGGCGCGAGCCCGGCGGCCTCGGCCTGGCTGATCTGGGCGCGGCCGATTTCGCCGCCTTCCGGGGTGATGCCCGAGTTCAGGGCCATGTTCTGGGCCTTGAAGGGGGCCACGTCGATGCCCCGGCGCCGTAAGACCCGGCACAGACCGGTGACCAGCACGCTCTTGCCCACGTGGGAGCCGGTGCCCACCACCATGATGGGCCGATAGCGCGGCCTGGGGTCCATGGCTAGTCCAGCCCTCCCCGCGCCCCTGGTTCCCCGTATTTGGCCACATAGCCGCGCGGCGTGACCATGCGCCCCTGGTAGCTGAAGC
>JAKAGJ010000411.1 GCA_021815655.1 Deltaproteobacteria bacterium
ACAGACCACGTAGGCCTTTATCAGCTGCCCCACCTTGGGGTCGGGCACGCCCACCACGCCGGCGGCCTTGACCTGGGGATGGCTGTAGAGCACCTCCTCCACATGCTTGGCGAAGACCGAGTAGCCTCGGTGCTTGATGAGGTCGCGCTTGCGGTCGTAGAAGTGGAAATAGCCTTCCTCGTCCATGCGCACCAGGTCGCCGGTGCGCAGCCAGGTGCGTCCGTGCAGCTCGACCATGCTTTCCTGGTTGTCCTTGGGCCTTTGCCAGTATCCCTGCATGACGTTGGGGCCACTGACGATCAACTCGCCCACCTGCCCCACGGGCACGAACTCCAGGCTGTCCACGTCCACCACCGCGGCGTCCACGTTGGGTATGGGCAGGCCGAAGGAGCCGCGCTTGGGGCGCTCCAGGGGGTTGGTGTGGGTCACGGCGCAGGTTTCGGTCATGCCGTAGCCCTGGGTGATGTGGCTGCCCGTGCGCCGCTCCCAGCCCTCCACGGTGGTCTGTTGCAGGGTGTCGGCCCCGCAGACCAGGACCTTGATGCGCTTCCAGTTGACGCGGTCGGTCTTCTCGTATTCCTTGAGGTGCTCGTACAGGGTCGGTACGCCGTAGAAGGCGCTAGCGTCGTAGCGCTCCATGGCGCCCAGAATCTCGTCCATTTCCGGGGTGGTGAAGAGCACCAGGGTGTGGCCGTGCATCAGGCCGGTGAGCATGATGACCACCTGGCCGTAGATGTGGAACAGGGGCAGGAAGGCGATGGCCGTCTCCTGGCCGTCCTTGAATTTGTGCTCCCAAAAGGCCAGGGCCTGTTTCTGGCAGGCCACGATGTTGCGATGGGTGAGCATGGCCGCCTTGGGATGGCCGGTGGTGCCGCCGGTGTAGGGCAGGGCCGCCAGGTCCTTCTGGGGGTCTATGCTCACCGGCGGCGCCTGGGCCGGGGCGTTCTTGAGCAGCTCCTGGAACCTCAGGAGCCCGGCCTGGGCGACCTTGGCGGCATCGGGCACCTGCAATCCGCCGTAGGCCTTTTGCAACAGCTTGTTGGCCACCATCTTCTTGAGGCTGGGCAGGTATTCGTCCACGGCGGTGAGAATGACCCGCTCCAGGGGCACGCCGGCCTTTTCCACATTGTCGTAGAGGATGTCCTGGCAGACCACCACGCGGGCGCCGCTGTCCTTGAGCTGGTGGGCCACCTCCTGGCTGGTGTACACCGGGCTGACCGGCGTCACCACCGCCCCGGCCTTGAGCGCGCCCAGATAGGCGATGACGTACTGCGGGCAGTTGAGCAACAACAGCGCCACGCGGTCGCCTTTGTTCACCCCCAGGCCGGCCAGGGCCGCGGCGAAGCGCTCAGCCAGATCGTGCAGCTCCTGGTAGCTTATCTTGGTGCCGTAGAAGATCAGGGCGTTCTTGCCGGCGAATTTCTTGGCCGCCTCGCCGAACAGCTCGGGCACGGAGCCGGTGGGGATGTCCATGAACTCGGGCACGTGGGACGGGTAGAACCGCAACCAGGGCTTGGCCAGATAGGTAGGCTGGTCCCCGCCGGTCTTGATTTCCTCGGCGGCCTCGCTGACGGAGGCTTGCTGGATTTCCCCGTGCAGGCCGGCGTCGCAGACCCGGCAGCGCCCCCGGGAGCGGCTGTTGCGCACCTTGCAGCGCGGGCACTCGGTCTCGAAGCGGTCGCGCAGCCAGGGCACCAGTCCCTCGGGCATGAACAGCAGGGTCACCAGCACCAGCCCCGCGAAGACGAACATGCGCATCTCCGGCAGGCCGGGGAAGCTTTCCTGTACTCCTCGCAGCACCTCCATCAGGGGGTTGAGGATGAAGACTCCCACCACCGGACCGTAGATGGAAACCATGCCGCCGAAGACCGACCAGATGATTACCTGGAAGGATAGGGATACTTCGAGGGTGGAGGGGCCGGCCAGGCGCATGAAGTGCGCGTAGAGCCCGCCGGCGATGCCGGCGAAGAAACCGCTCAGGCAAAAGGCTAGGAGCTTGTAGCGGGTGGTGTTGATGCCCGCGGCCCGGGCGGCCAGCTCATCCTCGCGGATGGCGTGCAGAATGATGCCGGTGTTGGAGTCGGTGATCTTCCACATGACCAGGCAGGCCAGGAGCATCACGCCGGTGATGAGGTAGTAGTCGGTGATGCGCGAGCCGGTCAGGCCCGACAGCCCCGACAATCCCAGCTCGCCGCCGGTCAGGCCGGGAAACGCGAAGACCAGGCCCATGAGGATGATGGGGAAGGCAAGGGTGGTGAGAGCCAGGTAGGAGCCCCTGAGGCGCAGGCAGGGGATGCCCACCACCAGGCCGGCCAAGACACCGCCCACCGCCCCCAGGGGGATGGACAACCACGGCGGCAGGCCCAGGTTGATATTGAGCAGCGCCGTTACATAGGCCGAGACGCCGAAGAACAAGGCGTGGCCGAAGTTCATCTGCCCTGTGAAGCCCGAGAGCAAGTCCCAGCTGCCGGCCAGGATGGCGAAGATGGCGGTGAGGATCATCACGCGCAGCACGTAGAAGTCCTGGGTCATGAACGGCAGGGCCAGGAGAAGGAGCACGCCCAAGAGCAGCGCCACCCGGCTGGGAAGCACCAGGACCTCGTTGCGCAGGATGTTCAACAATCTGCGGAAATAGACTTTAAACAGGCTCATGGCTAGCGCTCCTCCTCGAAAGACACCCCGAACAGGCCCTCGGGGCGGATGAGGAGCACCAGGATCATCACCGACAGGGCCACCGAATCCTTGAGGAAGGAACCCATGGGCAAGAGAAACACCACCAGGGACTCGGCGAAGCCCAGCAGGAAGGCCCCCACGAAGCTGCCCTCGATGCTGCCCAGGCCGCCCAGCACCACGATGGCCAGCATCATGATGAGCGGGTGCATCCACATGGTGGGCTCCACGGTGATGAGCGGCACCACGATGGCCCCGGTCATGGCCGCCAAACCCACGGAGATGGCCACGGTGGCCAAGGCCACGCGGTTGACGTCCATGCCCATGAGGTTGGCCACCTCGCGGTCCTGGGCCGTGGAGCGCAAGGCCAGGCCCAGGCGGGTTCCCATGAGGAATTGGCGCACTCCCAGGAGCATCACCAGGGACAGCCCCAGGGCCAGGAGGTGCTGGTAGGTGACCTTGGCCTCCATGATGGTCAAGTAGCCGTCCAACAGGGGCGGCACCCCCAGGTAATGCCCCCCGAAGCTCATGAGAAAGACCTCTTGCAGCATCATGGCCACGGCGATGGTGGCGATGAGTACGGCGGCCTCGTGCTCCTGGATGGGCTGGATGAACAGCCGGTAGATAACCAGCCCCAAGAGCACCGTCAGCACCACCGAGGCCACCATGGCCACCGGCAGCGGCAGACCCATGAGCTTGCTGCCCATGTAGATCAGATAGGCCGCGGTCATGAACAAGGCTGTGTGGGCAATGTTGATGATGCGCGCCACACCCAGCACCAGGGAAAACCCGATGGCAAGGAGGGCGTAGACGCTGCCCTTGATTAGTCCGTCGATGATGATGTCCAGCAGCATGGCCAACCTCGCCCGCCTCCCCGCTGGCAGGCTCCACCGGGGACTAGGCAGTTTGCAGGTGGGGTATCAGCGCTCGGACGGCGGCCGGCCCTGTCGGCGAGGACAGGGCCGGCCGCCGTCCGGGGACTACTTCTTTTTC
>JAKAGJ010000412.1 GCA_021815655.1 Deltaproteobacteria bacterium
TCTCAGTGGTCTCGTTTAAGCAATACCCAGAAGGAATCTACCATTGCTGGTAGGTCCCGGCTACTGAAATGCAAGATATAGTAGCTTAGCTAGGTAAGGCAAGCCAGTATTTTCTTGCCGGCGCGAGGGAGAAATCAGGCGGGCGGCCAGGACGAGGACTGCTTATTCGCCCTCTTCCACGGTGTCGCGCACGGCGCGGTAGACCAGGCCGAAGGTCTCCTGAAAGCCGGCGCTGGAAAGCCGCCCGCTCTCGATGAACTTGACCACGATCTCCTTGCTGGCCTTGAGGTAGGCCTCCTGGCGCGGCGTGAGGCGTTCCTCCGGGCTGGGGGCCTTGTCCTTGGATTGGGCCATGCTTGGGCTCCTGGGCCGCTGGCTGGCGGCGGGGGCGTTTTACCTCTCAGGCGGCAGGCCTGGGCCACTCCCAGTGGGCTGATATTGCCAGAAGCCACGGCATAGGGGCAAGCACAATGCGGGCTGCTGGCACCGTCCTGGCTCCCGCGGCCAAGGCCTGGCTCTGGGTCAATGGCCCTGGCTGAACTTTAGCCCCACCACGCCGGCGATGATCAGACCCACCGATACCGCCTTGGCAAGGTCCATGGGCTCCTTGAAGAACGCCACGCCCACCGCAACCGTCAAGGCAGTACCTACCCCAGCCCAAACGGCGTAGGCCAGGCCCAGTTGGATGCTGCGCAGGGCCAAGGTCAGGAAGCCAAAGCTGGTTGCATAGCATACCAGTATCAACAGCGAAGGCCATGGGCGGCTAAAGCCTTCCGACAGCTTCATGCTGGTGGTGCCACCGACCTCGCAGACGATGGCCGCCGCCAAAAAGGCCCAACTCATGGAAGCCATGGATACCTCCAAGCCGGTCAAGGCCACCCCCCGGACAGTGCCGGCGCAACCAAAATCGCCGGGAGCAAGGTCTGCTCCGACGGCGTCGGTGGCCCCCGCCGGGCGGAAGAAGGCACATTCTTTTCCCGGCAGGGACCCGCGCCCGAGGATAAACCTGAGAGCCCATCCCCGGCGCCCTCAAGATAGCATCGCCCGGCCGCCAAGGCAAGGACCCCTGGCCAGAGCCTCTAGCCGAGCCCGCCCGGGTGTTATATGCTTTGAGCCATGTCCGCGACAATCCCAGCCCGGCCTGTGCGTCTTTTGCCCGACGAGGTGGCCAACCAGATCGCCGCCGGCGAGGTGGTGGAGCGCCCGGCCAGCGTGCTCAAGGAACTGCTGGAGAACGCCCTGGACGCCGGCGCGGGCCGGGTGCTGGCCGAGGTGGAGGCCGGGGGGCGCCGGCTGATCCGGGTGGTGGACGACGGCCAGGGCATGAGCCCCGACGACGTGCTCTTGGCCCTGGAGCGGCACGCCACCAGCAAGATCACCAGCGGCGCCGACCTGGCCAGCGTGGCCACCCTGGGTTTTCGCGGCGAGGCCCTGCCCTCCATCGCCGCCGTGAGCCGGCTGACCCTGCGCTCGCGGGCGGCCGGGGCAGAGAGCGGCTCCGAGGTGCTGGTGGAAGGCGGCTCCATCCGCCAGGTGCGCGAGGTGGGCTGCCCCGTGGGCACCGTGGTGGAGGTGCGCGACCTGTTCCACAATGTGCCCGCCCGCCGCAAGTTCCTGAAAAGCGCCGCCACCGAGGCCGGGCACCTGGGCATGGCCTTTCTGCGCCTGGCCTGCTCGCGCCCGGACGTGGCTTTTCGCTATCTGGCCGGCGGGCAGGCCCTCTACGACCTGCCGGCCACCGCCGACCTGACGGTGCGCGTGGCGGCGCTCCTGGGGCGCGAGACAGCCGAGCACCTCATCCCCCTGGAGGAGGAGGCCGGCCCCCTGCGCCTCAAGGGCCTGGCCGGCCTGCCCTCCTTGAGCCGGCCCAACCTGGAACACGTGTACACCTTTGTCAATGGCCGCTTCGTGCGCGACCGCCTGCTCCTGCATGCCGTGGGGCAGGCCTACCAGGGGCTCCTGCCCGAGGGGCGGCGGCCGGTGGTGGTGCTGATGATCGAGCTGGACCCCGGCGAGGTGGACGTCAACGTGCACCCGGCCAAGGTGGAGGTGCGCTTTGCCCAGGCCGGCCTGGTGCACGAGTCCCTGAGCCGGGGACTGCGCCTGGGCCTGGGGCGGGGCCGACCCGCCTCCCCGCGGCCCACCGCCCCCCCCGCGCCCGATCGGTCAGCTTCGCCGCCCGGGACGGCCTGGTCCCCGCCCCTGCCCTCCCCCCGTCCCGTGGGCCGGGTGGCCGAGCCCTGGTCCGGCAGGGCCGTGCCCTACACCCCGCCGCCGGGGCCAGTCTCCACCATGCCGGCGGCCAACGCCCCCGACCCGTCGCCGCCGCCCGCCCCCGAGCCAACGGCCCAGCCCCTGCCTCTCTTTACCCCGGCCGGCGAGCTGAGCGTCATCGGGCAGTTGCACGGGCACTACATCCTGTGCGCCTCGCCCCAGGGCCTGGTGATCGTGGACCAGCACGCCGCCCACGAGCGTCTGACCTATGAGGACCTGCGGCGGGCCTTGGCCACCGGCCACCTGCCCCGCCAGGGTCTCTTGACGCCCGCCAGCCTGGAACTCACCCCCCAGGAGGCGGCCTGGGCCCAGCGCCAGGCCCCGGACTGGCTGCGCCTGGGCCTGGAGATGAGCCCCTTCGGTGGGCGCACCTGGTCGGTCAGCGCCATCCCCGCCCACCTGGCCGGCCAGGACCCGGCCCAACTGGCCCGGGAGCTATTGTGCGAGCTGGCCGGGGCGGGGGTGCCCCCCCAGACCCCGGAGTTTTTGGAGGTGGGGCTGCGCTCCCTGGCCTGCCGGGCCAGCCTCAAGCAGGGCCAACGCCTGGCCCCACCGGAGATGGCCGCGCTGGTGGCCCGCCTGGCCGGGCTCACGCCGCCCCTCACCTGCCCCCATGGCCGGCCGGTGCTCTTGAGCCTGAGCCGGCGGGAGCTGGCCCGGCACTTCAAGCGCAGCCTGGAGCCCCTGGCATGAGCGGCGGCCCCCTTTTGGTGCTGGTGGGTCCCACGGCGGTGGGCAAGACCGCGGCGGCCATCGCCCTGGCCCAGCATTTCGGCGCCGAGGTGATCAACGCCGACAGCGTGCAGGTCTACCGGGGCCTGGATATCGGATCGGCCAAGCCCACGCCGGCCGAGCGCGCCCAGGCGCCCCATCACCTGGTGGACGTGGCCGACCCGGACGAGGAGATGAGCGCCGCCCGCTTCGCCCAGTTGGCCGACCAGGCCATCGCCGATATCCAGCGAAGAGGACGCCGGGTGCTGGTGGCCGGGGGCACTGGGCTCTATATCCGGGCCCTGCTATTTGGCCTGGCCCCCGCCCCGCCGGTGGACGCCGCCCTGCGCGCCAGCCTGCGCCGGCAATGGGAGGAGCAAGGGGCCGCCGCGCTGCACGCCCGCCTGGCCAGCCTGGACCCCTTGAGCGCCCAGCGCCTGCCGGCCAATGACCGCCAGCGGGTGCTCAGGGCCTTGGAGGTGTGCCTGCAAACCGGCGAGCCATTTAGCCGCCGCCAGCAGGAGCACGGCTTCAGGCAGCCCCGCCATGCCCATGGGGTGCTGGGCCTGGAGCGCCCCCGGGCCGAGCTCAACGCCCGCATCGAGGCCCGCTGCCGCCAGATGTGGGAGGGAGGGCTTTTGCAAGAAGTGGCCGGGCTCTTAGAT
>JAKAGJ010000413.1 GCA_021815655.1 Deltaproteobacteria bacterium
CCAGGGCCTCCATGATGGCCAGGAGCAACAACGCCGGCAGGGCCAGGCCGGCCAGGCAGACCAAGAGCGGCGGCAGTCGCCGCCCCCGCCACCATACCAGTCCCAGGGCCGCCGGCGCGTAGAAGGGCAGCAGGTCGTAGCCCAGGGACAGGATGCCCAGGAGCAGGGCCAGACCAGCCACCCGCCAGGGGCTCATGGGCTGGCTCAACTCCACCAGCACCATGAAGCCCCACAGGCAGGCCGGCACGATGATGGCGTAGGAATAGGGCAGGCCGGCCCAATAGGCCAGGCCGGGATAGGTGGCCAAGAGCCAGGCGCCCCAGCCGGCCCCCCGCGCCCCCACCTTGCGCCCCAAGAAGGCGACCCAGGAGTACAGGCCGGCCAGGGCCAAAAAGACATTGGCCACGAAGCCGCCCTCCATATAGCCCCAGAGGCGCATGAAGGGATAGGCGATCAGGGGATAGAGAATGCGGCGCAGCACCAGGGAGAAACCCCACAGGCCCTGGTCCTGGCCTTCAAGCATGCGAAAGGTGGCCTCGAAGTGCATGTGGTCGATATTCACCACGTAGCGGCAGGGGCCGATCAGGGAACTCTGGGGGGTGGTGGCGCCGTAGAGGCTCATGGTGCCCGAGCAGAGCCACATGCCCAGGAGCATGGCCAGGGAGGCCAGGGCCAAACCCCGCCGCGCCAGGCTGGGCCACCAGACCCGCGCCGTGAGCCAGGCCAGCAGCCAAAGCGCCAGCGCCGCCAAGGGCGCCAGGGGGGTGGATGCCCGGGCGCCCAGGTACTCGGCCTGCTCACGGGTATAGACCCGCTCCGTGGGGGTGAGTAGCCCCAGGTCCAGGGGCCTTAGCCCCGCCCGCCAGGGAGGGCGCAGCAAGAGGCGCAGGCCGGCTCCGCCGTCCCGCTGGGCGTACTCCACCTCCAGCAGGTGGGGGCCTGGCCCCAGCCAGACCCAGGCCCCGCGCGCGCGCATGGGGTGGCGGCCGGAATTGTCGATGATCTTCACGCCATCCAGGTACAGGCGCGAGTCGTCGTCCGACTCGCTGGCCAGGCGGTAGGGGCCGGGCACGGCGATACGCAGATAGCCCGTGAGGCGCAGGGCGAAATTTTCCTGGCGAAAATCGGGGTCATCCCGATCCGTCATCCCGGTGCGCCGTTCAAGGTGGGCCGGTCCGGGCGGGGCCTCAAAGCGGGCATCGGCGTAGCGCTGGGCCAGGAGCCCGGCCTCTGCCCCGGCGGGCTGGGGATAGAGCGCCCAGCGGCACAAGGCCCCGCCCAGAACCAGCAGCAGGCCGGCGGCCAGGAGCAGGAGAGCCGTGTGGACCAGGCGGCGCGGGAGCAGGGCGGGGTCCAGGGTCATGGGCGGGCGATCCCCCAGGCGGACAAGGCAGACAACTTAAAGTCAGGTGAGCCATCTTGGCATAAGCGCCGGGGCGTTACAAGCCTGGAAACAGTCCGTTCAGCGGCGGGCCTGGTCCTTGGGCGTGGTTCAGCCCCAGGACCGCTCCATATAATTTACTTTAAATAAATGCACTATAAATTGTTATTGTTAATTAATTTTCGGGCCTAGGTGAGGCAGTAGACAAAGGACTTGAAGACCGCGCCATCGAACTTGCCCTCCCGGGTCTCCTGGTGCATCAGCTCCAGGGCCTTGAGGGTGTTCAAGGGCTTGCGGTAGGGGCGTTCGTCGCTGGTCAGGGCCTCGTAGGAGTCGATGATGCCGATGAGGCGTCCAGCCAGGGATATCTTGCGCTTGCCTCGGGGATAGCCCTGGCCGTTGAGGCGCTCGTGGTGCTCCTGCACCGCCTCCTCTATGAGCCGGCTGAAGCCCTGGTCGCGGATCAGGCGCAGCCCCTCCTCGGGATGGCTCTTCATCACCGCGAATTCCTGGGGGCTCAGGGGCCGGGGGGCGTTCAATATGGCGTCATCAATCTTGAGCTTGCCGATGTCGTGCAGCAAGCCGGCCAGGCCGTATTCGGCGGTGACCTCCGTGGAGAAACCCTGCTTGAAGCAGTAGGCCAGGGTCAAGGCCGTTACGTTGACCGCGTGCACGGCGGCGCCGTAGTTCTTGTTGGCCAACAGGGCCAGTTCGCGGATGGCCGTGCCCTGCTGGCCGTATTGCGCCACCAGGACCTTGACCACGGGCATGAGGCCCCGTAGGTTCTCGGCCCGAGGCTCCAGGAAGGACTCCTCCACCATGTCCACCAAGAGGACCTTGACTTCCTCCTGCCCGCCCTCGGCAATGGCCTGTTCCAGGTGGTTGGTGACTCCGGCCTGCACCTCAAGAATGGAGTCCAGCTTGTCCTGGTGCCGGATGTAGAGTTGGCGAGGCAGGTGGCCGCCGGCCTGGGGTGTTTTTTGCAAGGCCAGGCCCGGGGCCTTGAACATCTGGTAGTCGCCGCCCACCACCTGGAGGTAGAGAGGCGCGCTGACATAGCACCAGGACAGGGATTTCCTGATGCGCAGCATGCCGGCCGCCTGGTCGGCGGGGATGCTGCGGGGAGCGGCGAGGGGGGGCATGCTGGGTAATGAATCCTCTTTTGGGGCGTCGAGGCGCTAGCTGCCATCCCACCCTCGGGTGCGGGCCGGACGCCGCTGGCTTGCGCATTTGGCCAGCATGGGGCGGCCAAGGGCGTTACAGATTAACTTTACACCATCGCAAGCCGTCTGGGCGGGGGGACGGACGCAAAAACCTGACCCACGGGGCCTAGACCTGCAACTCTTGGCGCAGCCACTGGCGGATGGCTTGGTCAATGGCCATTTGGCCTCGGGGCATCTGTTGGCCGTCGTCACGCAGGGCCAGGGCTTGGGCCATCTCCGGGGGCACCGGCGCCAGGGCGATCTCCTCGGAGTGCTTCAGGCTGCGGCGCATGAGATACACCTTGGCCTCGCCCCGCCAGGTGGAGAGATAAAAATAATAGGACTCACCGCGGCCTCGATGACGCCAGCCCTCCGGCCCCTTGATCTGGTAGGCCTCGAAGGCCTCTCGGGGGGTCAGTTCCCAGTCTATGGCCGCGATTATATCGCGCCGCTGCCGCAATTCAGGCCAAGTGAGCAAGGCCGGCACCTTTCCGGGGAAGGTTGTTACCCCCAAAATAGCAGCTGGAATTGCAATTTGCCCAGCCTGGCGGGCCACTTCTTGCAATGTGCAAGACCGGTTCCGCCCTCCCTGGCAAATCCCTGGAGACCCCCAGGCCAACACGTTAATATTATAATCTATTACACCATGACCTCCGGCAGGTTTTTATCCTGCCGAGCTATCAGGAATGGCATGGGATTCGCAATACTAGGCTGCGGGGTCATTACAGGCTGGCCCCAGCTTCCCTCAACTCGGCCCGTTCGGTGGCTCCCCCATGGCTGCTGAACGGGCCGAGGTCTTTCCGCCCTCCCCTGCCCCATGAAGAACCCCCGGGGCGCAAAATCAGAGGGCGGCCCGCGGGCCGCCCTTCCTGGAAGCGCTGGATTGGTCGGGTTGGGCTAGGAGCCCAGGGTGGCCAGGGCGGTGTGCCTGCCGGCCGAGGAGATGCGGGAACTGACCGCCTTCTTGAACACGGCCTTGTTGTTGGCCACGTCCAGCAGTATGCCCTTGCCGCGCACCTTGAAGGTGGGACCGCTCAAGGTCACCTCGTCGTCG
>JAKAGJ010000414.1 GCA_021815655.1 Deltaproteobacteria bacterium
GGAAAACCGCATGAAGTGCGGCATCGGCATCTGCGGCCGCTGCAACGTCGGCCCAGAGTACGTCTGCAAGGACGGACCCGTCTTCACCAAGACCCAGCTCGACAAGCTGCCGAGGGAATACTAGAGCATCGTAACGGTCAAAAGCCTCCAATATAAGGGGAGACGAACATGAGCCAAGAGCCATTGAAACTGGGCAAGCGCGAGAGCAAGCTCCGCGTGGACCCCAAGTGGGCAGACGTCTGTCTGACCTGCGGGACCTGCGCCGGTGGCTGCCCGGTCACCGGGGTGGACGGGTTTGACCCCCGCAAGGCGGTGCGCATGGCCGCCCTGGGGCTGGATGACGAGCTGATCAATTCCAGGTGGCCGTGGATCTGCACCCTGTGCGGCCGCTGCGAGCGCGCCTGCCCCATGGGCGTGGAGATCGTGGCCATGACCCGCCGCGCCCGCGGCCTGCGCGAGCGCGACAAGGTGCCCGGCCCCATCCACAAGGGCGCCATGATGTCCCTGCAGCGCGGCAACAACCTGGGCATCCCCAAGGACGACTTCGTGCAGCTTCTGGCCGAGGTGGGTCACGAGGAGATGGACGAGTGCTGCCCCGGCTTCTACGTGCCCGTGGACAAGGTGGGCGCGCGGGTCATCACCACCATCAACTCCAAGGAGCCCTTCGGCGAGCCCGAGGACATGCGCTTCTGGTGGAAGATATACTACGCCGCCAAGGAATCCTGGACCGTCTCCAGCACTGAGTGGGAAGGCGTGACCTGGGGCCTGTTCAGCGGCGACGACGAGACCATGAAGGAGCAGGCCCGGCGGGTGCTGGACAATGCCCGCAGACTCAAGGCCGAGGTCTTGCTCTTACCCGAGTGAGGGCACGCCTACTTTGGGACTAGGCTTAGTCTCACCAAGTGGTTCCCCGAGGCCTTCACCGAGTTCAAGGTCATGAACGTCTTCGAGCTCATGATGGAATACATCAAGGAAGGCCGCGTCAAGATCGATCGCACCAAGTTCGCGGGCAAGCTCACCACCGTTCACGACCCCTGCAACTACGGCCGCAAATCCGAGAAGACCTTCGGCCACGGGTATTACGACGAGATCCGTTGGATCACCGATCAGATCTGCGACACCTGGGTGGACACCTACTCCAGCCGCGAGAACAACTTCTGCTGCGGCGCCGGCGGTGGCGCCTGGGCCATGCCCTACGCCAACGAGCGCCTGTACTACGGCCGCAAGAAGGCCGAGCAGATCAAGGAATGCGGCGCCGAGCTGGTGGTGGCCCCCTGCCACAACTGCCGCGACCAGATCATGAAGGGCCTGACCAAGGAATACGACCTGGGCATCGAAACCTTCTACCTCTGGGAGCTGTTGGCCGACTCGCTCATCATCGAGCCTTGGAGCCCCGAGGAAGTGGCCAAGGCCGAGGCCGAGGCGGCGGAGCAGTGGGATCGCCTGGGCGTGGTTCTGGAAGACGAGGAGGAGGAAGAGGAGGAGTAGCCTTCTCTTGCCGCCGAGCGATTTTGCCGGGGGGCCGCCATGGGGCGGCTCCCCGTTTTTTTGTGCCCTGATGCCCCCGGCGGGGCGACGACGGCTGGGTTGGCGCTCTGGCCCTAGCTAGTCAGCGATCCCGGCCAGGAACTCCACGGCCCGCGCCTCGGACCAGTAGCGTCCACCGCCAGCCATGAAGCCCACGTGGCCGCCGTGGGCCGGGGTTTCCAGAAAGAAATAGGGATTGGCCCGGGCCTCGGCCCAGGGGAAGCACCCCGGCCCCAAGAGGGGGTCGTCCAGGGCGTTGACCATCAAGGCCGGCACGGCGATGCGCCCCAGGAAGGTCCGGCAGCTGGCCTGGCGGTAGTAGTCCAGGGCGTCGGTGAAGCCGTGCAGGGGGGCGGTGTAGCGGTCGTCGAACTGGCGGAAATTCTTGATGCGGCCATAGCCCCGGTCATCCATGGCCCCGGGCACCAGCTTCATCTTGGCCCGTATCTTGGCCCGCAAAAGGCGCAGAAAGCGCGCCACGTAGATCCGGTTCTGCCGGAGCTCCATGCGCCGGCCGCTGTCGGCCAGGTCGCAGGGCACCGAGAAGCCCACCCCGGCCCGGATGTGGGTCCGGGCCTGGTCCCCTAGCTCGCCCAGGTACTTGAAGATCAAATTGCCCCCCAGGCTGAAGCCGATCAGCGCCAGGGACTCATAACCCCGGGCCAGGGCGGCCCGCACCGCCAGGTCCAAATCGCCGGTGGCGCCGCTGTGGTAAAAGGCCGGGGTGCGGTTGGGCCGGCCGCCGCAGCCCCGGCAGTTGTAGGCCAGCACGTCCCAGCCGGCGCTGTTGACGGCCCGGGCCATGCCGCGCACGTAGGCCCGCTGGGAGTCCCCCTCCAGGCCGTGGCAGATCACGGCCAGGCGGCGCGCGCCCACGCTGGCCCAGTCCAGGTCCAAAAAGTCGCCGTCAGGGGTGTTCAGACTGGTGCGCTGATAGTTTGGGGCTGGCACCCGGCGAGCCAGGGTGGGCAGCACGGTCTGCAGGTGCCCCAGGCGCAGAGGGGAAGGCGGCTGATAGCTGGAGGCGATGACCGGCATGCTCACGATTCCTGTGGTTGGTCCAGCGTCCTGAAGGGGCATCCTCTGATTGGCCCTAATCATGACCCCGGCGCGCCGTCCAGGCAAGAGGCGAGGCTGATTGTGCTATACTGCCTGGCAAGCCCCCAGCCGGGCCGCATCCCGGCCGGCTTCCGCTCCCCCTGATCGAGGGCGTCCTTGACCCTGCTGGACCTTACCAGAGAGCTTTTTACCTACCTGGTAGTGTTTCGCCAACGGGCCGTGTCCCCCGCCCCCCCCAGCCTGGAAACGGTCAGCGACGAACTGGAGGCCATCTTCCGGGTCATGGAGGAGCACGCCCGCGAGCACCCCCTGCTCAGCGGCCCCTACGGCCAGGTGCGTTACGGCCTGGCGGTGCTCTGCGACGAGATACTGCTCTCCTCGGGCTGGCCCCGGGCCGTGGACTGGGCCCAGGAGCCCCTGGAGGAGCGGCTCTATGGCAGTCGCCAGGGGGGCACGCGCTTCTTCAGACTGCTGGAGGAGTTGCGCAAGGCCCCCAAGGACGTGCTGGCCATCTATTACCTCTGCCTGGGCCTGGGCTTCTGTGGACGCTACGGGCCCGATGACCCCCAGTTGGCCAGCATCAAGGCCGGCCTGCTGGAGCGCATGCGTCCGCCCTTGGCCCCCGAGCCCGCTCCGCAGTTTTCATCGCCCCGCCGCCGGACCCAACCGCCGCTGGAATATCCGCCTCCGGCCACGTCCCAGCCCCTGCCCATGGCCGAGGAGCCGCCGCCCCCCCAGGCCGAGTCCGCGCCCGCGCCCGAGGCGGAGCCGCCGCCCTCGGCTGAGCCGGTGGCCAGCCCTTTGCCGCGGGCCCAGGCGTCGCCACATCCTAAGCCGGAGCCGCCGCCCCAGATGGATACCCAGGACCAACCCTGGGAGGCGCCCACGCCACCGCCAGCCGCAATTGCCCCAGGGCCAACCCCCGCGGCCCCGTCCATACCGCCAGCGTCGGCGCCCTGGCGTCCGCCGGGCCGGCGGGCGGCGCCGGCGCCTCCCCGGAGAGGTCGATGGCGGGCCACGGCCCTGGCCCTGGGCGCGGTGAGCC
>JAKAGJ010000415.1 GCA_021815655.1 Deltaproteobacteria bacterium
GGGGGCCTGGCTGGCCCAGCGCCGGGGGGCCAGGCCGCCTGTGGCCAGGCCTAGGGCCGCCTGGGGGTCCACGGGCGAAGTCACGGCCGCCACCTTCAATTCCCGTCCCGCCAGTCCGCCCGTGAGGCGAAAGAGCGTCAGGCGCCCGGCCTGCTGGCGGCTGAAGGGCGCGCCCAGGCGCTCCAGGCTGGCGGCCACCGCGCCGGCCTCGCGGGCCTGCGCCACCAGGGCCTGCCCCGGGGCCGGGCGCAGGGGCAGGGGGGCCTCGGGCGGGGATTCGGAAAAACCGAAGTCATCCCAGGTGGTATTGCCGGGGGTGGTGGCCATGGTCCCGCCGAAGGCGGTCTGGATCAGGGCCGCCGGCCAGGTGTCGGCCAGCACCCGCCGGGGCGGCTCGGCGGCCAACAGGTCCAACAGCCGCTGGCCGCTCTCCCGCCAGGTGGGTGGAGAGTCATCCTTTGCCCCCGGTCCCGCCGGTCCCCAGGCCAGCACCTCCTGCACCGACCAGGGATGGCCGGCCTGGCCCAGGTGGGTAAGGCGCAAAAAGCGCGCCCGCCGGGGGCTGAAATAGCATTCCACGCGGGGGTGGCGGGCCTTGAGCACCGGGTGGGGTCCCGAGAGATACAGCGGCCCCCAATAGCCCTCGGCCCTGGCCAAGGGCTGGAACCGGCCGTCGGCGCCGGCCCATTCCAGGGATATGCCCCCCGGTATCTCGCCGAACTCCGCCGGCACCAGGGCCAGCCCGGCGACCTCCTGCTCCCGCCCCAGGTCCAGCACAAAGCCCTGGCCGGCGCGGGCCGGCTCCACGGTGTTGAAACCGCTGGCCAGGTCGCCGTCGCTCAGGGCGCGTCCCAGGTCCTGGCCCTCCAGGCTCACGGCCCGCCAGGCCGCCCGCGGCAGCAGGCGCTCCACGCCCGCCGGCGGCGCGAAGCCGTGATACAGGGTGGCCCCGGCCATCTGGCGCTGCTCATGGGCCAGTCCCAGCCATTCCAGGCTGGAGCGCAGGTTGACCCAGAAGGCCGGGTCCAGGGCGGCGTCCACCAGGCAGGCCCGCGTGGCCGAGCGCTCTTCCCAGGGGTCGCTGAAGACCGGGTCGCCCTGGCCGAAGAAGGACCACACATAGCTGGGCGAGGCATAGACCTGGTGGAAGCCGGCGGCGCGCAACCGGGCCACCCCTTGCCGAAACTGGGCGTCGTTGCGCAGGGTGGCCCCGGGGTGGGCCAAAAGGCGGTTGCCGTGCAGGGTGAAGCCGGGGTAGGCGGCCAGGTGCAGGGCGGCCAGGCCCAGCACCATGCCCCCGGCCCAATAGCCCCGCCGAGCCGCCGCCCACTGCCCCACCTGCCCCCAGGCCAGAGGGAGCACCAGGTACAGGGGCATCAGGTAGGCCTGATGAAAGCCCTCCAGGGCTCGGCCATAGAGGGTGCCGAGCAGCACCAAGAGGTTCACCGCCACCACCGCCGGGGCCAGCCAGGCCGCCCGCATGCCGGGGCGCCGGCCCCGCCAGGCCAGGCCGGCCAGGCCGGCCAGGTTCAGGGCCAGCACCGGCGGGTAGAACCAGATCAGCGGGCTGGGGCCGGCCAGGTCCGGGGCCACCGCCGGGGTGTTGAAGCCCAGCACGATGGGCAAGGCGTTGGTCAGCAGCGGCCCGAAATGCCGGCCCAGGTAAGCAAGCGCAAAGGACTGGGCCTGTTGCAGGTGCATCCAGCCGTGCAGCCAGTTGAGGTAGAGCAGGGGCGCGGCGCCCAGCAGCAGCCCCGGCAGGGCGGCGGCCAGGGGCCAGCCCAACGCCTGGCGGGGGCGGGTGGCCAGCAGGAACAGCCCGCAGGGTAGCAGCACCACCCCGCTCTGGGGCAGGGTGTACACCGCCAGCCCGGCGGCCAGACCCCACAGGAAGGGGCGCCCCAGGCCCCAGGAGGCCCGCTCCTCTAACTGGGCGCTCAAGAGCAAGAGCCAGGCGCAGAACAGCATGCCCAGGGAGAAATGATTCTGGGCGTAGCCGGTGAGGAACAGCCAGTTGGCCGGGGGAATGGCCAGCAGGAGCAGCCCGCAGAGCACGCCCACGGGGCTGAGCACCCGGGTCATGAGGCGATGGGTCAGGGCCATGGTGCCCAGGCCGAACAGCGGCGGCCACAGGTTGAGTATCCAGGAGGCGGGGCCGAACAGGGCCAACAGGGGGGCGGTGAGCAGGGTGTCCAGGCCGCCCATGTAGGCCTGGCCATAAAAGAACAGTGGCAGGCGCCCGGCCAAGAGGTCCTGGCCCATCAGGCCCACGATGGCGTTTTCCTCGGTCAAGGGCGCGCACAAAAAGCGCCAGGCCCTGAGCCCCACGGCCAGGGCGTAAACGCCGGCCAGCAGCCAACGATAAAGCCCCGGGTCGAGTGCCTCGACTGCCTTATCGGGTCGTGGCGCGCCCTGCCTTGACCCAGCTTGCGGGCTCCCGTGTGGCCTGGGTGAGCCAGGCGGGAGGCCCGGGTCGAGTGCCCGCTGGTCGGAGTCCGACACCGGATCGGCGGCATTCTCTCCACCGCCGTGGGGCTGGCGCTGCTGTGGGTTTTGGGACATGGACAACTGACCGGGCCTCGAGAAAAGGTTGATCTGGGCGGGGCAGGGGCCTGATCTCGCGCCCGGGGGGCGGGCGCTCAAACCAGCATAATGCAAGCCGGCCCAGGTCGCAGCCATTATCTAGCCGCCGCCGGGCCGGAACGGGGGGGCGCGCAACTGTTTGACGGGCCTGCGGTTGCTGGCATAGTATGTCCTCAAGCCGCCCGCCCTGCCGCCGGAGTCACGGCAGGGGTCAAACCAGGCGGGGCAGGGGTGGCGGGGCCGGGTCCCGGCCGCATGCCTGTAAGCCGAGCCGTCATGCCAGGGGAAGATCGCCAGCCATGGCCTCACCGCGCAAGCACCTATATGCCCACATCATCTCCGACGCCACCGGCATCGCCGCCGAGAGGGCGGCGCGCCTGGCCCTGGTGCAGTTCCACAAACGCTACGAGGCGGTCTTCATACGGCACGCCTTCGTCAAGACCACCAAGCAGCTGGCCAAGGTGCTGGACCTGGCCGAGTCTCAAAACGGCGTGGTGGTCTATTCCATTGTGCACAAGAGCCTGCGCGAGTGGCTGGACAAGGAGCGTCTCAAGCGGGGGATAGAGATCATTGATCTGGTGGGGCCGGTGATGGAGCAGGTGGGACGGCGCTTTCACATGAAGCCGGACCTGGACCGCCGCCTATTGCATAAGGTGCTGGGCGACGCCTCCATACGCCTGGCCGAGTCCATCGACTTCACCTTGCGCCACGACGACGGCCTGGGCGAGGAGACCATCGGCAAGGCCGACATCATCATCCTGGGGGTGTCGCGCACCTCCAAGACGCCCACCAGCCTGTTCATCTCCTGCAACCACAACCAGAAGGTGGCCAACGTGCCCATAATCCTGGGGGTCAAGCCGCCCAGCAAGATATTCCAGCTGCAACGCCCCCACATGATCGGCCTGACCATCGCCCCCGAAAAGCTGGCCCTTATCCGGCGGGGGCGCTTCAAGTCGGCGGTGGAGGGCTACAGCGACCCGCGTTCCATCTCCGACGAGCTGGCCTATTCCCATGCCATTTTCGCCAAGGTCAAGAGGATACGAAT
>JAKAGJ010000416.1 GCA_021815655.1 Deltaproteobacteria bacterium
GAAGGGGCTGTACCTCAACGTGGAGATGGAGACGGCCAGCGAGGCCTTCGGCTCGGACCTGGCCTTTTTGCGGCCGGTGGCCGAGCTGCGCCATGTGATGCCCCTGCCCCTGTTGAAGAACTGGTACCTGGCCTCGCGGGCCAAGGCCGGCGCCGTCTTCAACACCACGGGCCTGGACCGCGCGCCCATGATCCGCCGCTTCTTCCTGGGCGGCGCCGACAGCGTGCGCGGCTATCCCTACCAGGGGCTGGGCCCCCTGGATAGCGCCGGCAAGCCCCTGGGCGGCGAGGCCATGGTGGAGGGCAGCGTGGAGGCCCGCTTCCCCCTGTGGGGCGATCTGGGAGGGGTGGTCTTCGTGGACATGGGCAATGCCTATGAGTCCCTCAACTCCGACGTGGGCAAGCTGCGCTTCACCAGCGGCGCCGGCCTGCGCTACAACACCCCGGTGGGACCCCTGCGCCTGGACTTCGGCTACCAGCTCAACCCCCCGGCCGACACCGACATGGACCGCTACGAGGTCTACTTGAGCGTGGGACAGGCCTTCTGATGGCGCTGCCCTGGAGCAAGATACTGGCCAAGGCATTGGCCTGGACGCTGGTGCTGGCGGCCTTGGCGGCCTGCGCCGGTCTGTTGAGCCTATGGGTGCTGGCCGACAGCGACTGGGGCCGCGCCCGCCTGCGCGCCTACCTGGAAGAAGAGGTGGCCCGGCAGACCGGCGGCCGCCTGGTGCTGGAGGGCATCTCCGGCAATATCTTCCACAACCTCATCCTGGAGGGTTTGAGCCTGGAGCGCCAGGGGCGCCGTCCCCTGTCGGTGGAGCGGGCCGAGTTGGACTACAACCCCTTGGCCCTGCTCCTGGGCCGGCGCCTAAGCCTGGGACGGCTGACCCTGCTGCGCCCCCGCCTGGAGCTGCCCCTGGACCTGGCCCCGTCCCCAGGAGGCGGCGGCGGCCTGTCCCTTAGCCTGAGCGTCTCCGACCTTGAAGTCCGGGAGGGCAGCTTGAGCGCCGGCGGCCAACTGGGCGCCCTCCAGAGAGTGAGCGGCCTCAACCTGAGCGGCCATTTCAGCCTGGACAGCCGCGGCCCGGTACTGGCCGCGGAGATCAAGGGCGCCCAGTTGGAGATGACCGGCTTGGCCGCGCCCTTGGGTGTGGAGGGTCAGGTAACGCTGGCCAAGGAGCGCCTGCGTCTGCCGGGGCTGAGCCTGCGCCTGGGCTCCAACCAGTTGCGGGTCCAGGGGCAGGTGGACTGGCGAGATGAAACGGAGTTGAAGCTCAAGGCCGGGGGGGCGCTGTCCGACCTCACCGTCTTCGGCCCGCCCGTCTGGCTGCCCAGCCGGCCGGCCACGCCCCTGGAGGTGCGTCTGGAGGCCCAAGGCAGCCTGACGGCCTGCCGTTTCGAGGCCCAGGTGAGCCGCCAGGAGCAGCGCCTGCTGCTCAAGGGCAGCCTCAACACCCAGCGGCCGGCCCTGGAGCTGGAGGGGCAATGCCAGGGGGTTGACCTCCTGGCCTGGGGCCTGTCCCCCCAACCCGCCATCCTGGAGGGGCGCCTGGACCTCAACGCCCAGGGCCTGCCCGGCCAACCCGGGTCCAGCGCCCGCCTGGGCCTGGACCTGAGCAATCCCCTGGGGCCGGAGCTGGGCCTGCGCCGGCTCCTGGTGGAGGCCGGGCTCCAGGGCGACCAGATCAAGGTGGAGAGCTTCAAGCTCAGCGGCGAGGCCGGCCAGGTGGAGGGCTCGGCCAGCCTCCTGCTGCCCCAGGGGCGGCGCCCCATGGCCTTGCAGGCCGAGCTGAGCTTTAAGGACCTGACCCCGCCGCCCTTGCTGGCCGGCAGCCTGCCCGAACCCTGGCGCCAGGCCCGCCTGCAGGGCAAGCTCAAGGCCCGGGGCTCCTCTGAGGACCTGGGCCTGGACCTTGAGTTGGGACCCAGCCGCCTGGCCACGGGCCTGGAGATCACCAGCCTGGCGGCCCTGGGCGGCCGGGCTGGCGGGCGCTGGGTGCTCAACAGCCTGGACCTGGCCGCCGAGGGCATGAGCCTCAAGGGCCAGGGCAACGCCAACCAGGAAAACGCGGCCCTGGACTTCAGCCTGGAAGTGGGCTCGCTTGAACGCCTGGTCCCCCTGTGGACGGCCTTGGGCTGGCAGCCGCCCGCCCAGCGGGGCTCCCTGTCCGCCAAGGGGCGCCTGGCCGGCCCCTGGGGCGCGCCCGGCTTAAGCCTGACCGTCCAGGCCGGGAATCTGGCCCTGCCCCAGGCGTTTGTGCGGCGTCTGGACCTGGACCTGGATACCCCCCGCCTGGGCCTGCCCCTGGCCGGGCGCCTGCGCCTGGGGGTGCAGGACCTGGAGGGCGGGGGGATCGCCTGGAACAAGGCCTCCCTGGAGGCCAGCGCCGAGGCCGATGGTCTGCGCCTGGCGCTGGCCGCCCAGGGCCCTCAACTGGGTTTAAGCCTCAAGGCCAGCGGCGTCGGCGCGGCCCGGCTGCCCTTGAAGCTGCAATTGGGCGAGCTGCGTCTCACCCCCGCCGGGCAAAAGACCTGGGCCTTGCGCGAGCCGGCACAGTTGAGCCTGGCCAGTGACGGCATGTCCCTGCGGGGAGTGGTCCTGGCCCAGGGCGAGCAGACCCTGGCCCTGGAGGGGCAGGTGGCGCCGGGCGGGGCCTTGAACGCCAGCCTGAACTTGCAGGAGCTGCGCCCCGGCACCCTGCTGCCCACCGGCCTGTTGCCCGCCGAGGCGCGCCTGGACAGCCAAGCCCGCCTGGGCGGCACCCTGGCCGCCCCCAGCCTGGAGTTGCGAGGACGTCTGCGCGATCTGCGCTGGCCCCACCTGCCCCCCAGCGAGGTGGCCTTCCAGGGCGGCTACGGCGACGGGCGCCTCTCCCTGTCCGGCCAGGCCCTGACCCAGGGCCGGCCCAGCCTGGACCTGGAGGCCAGCCTGGGGCTGAAGGTCTCCTTGCAGCCGCCCCTGCTGGAGCCTACCGCCGCGGGGCTCAAGGCCTCGGCCCGGGCGCGGGAGCTGCCCCTGGCCCTCCTGGGGCCGGCCATTCCGGGAGTGGGCGGCCTGGAGGGGCTCATCAACCTGGAGGCCACGGCCAGCGGCCCCCTGGGCAGCCCCCAGGTGACCGGCAGCCTGGACCTGACCGGGGGGGCCTTCCTCATCCCCAGCACGGGCCAGGCCTTCCAGGACCTGGTCATCCATCTCACGGCCCGGGGCCGCGAGATCACGGTGCGGGAAATCTCGGCCAAGAGCAACGGGCCGGCCAAGGTGCGCGGCAAGGTGCTGCTGCCCGTCGGTGATGACGGCCAGGTGGACTTGAGTTTCCAGGCCCAGCGCCTGCTGATCGGCATGGGAGGCATCGGCAAGGTCATCACCGATGCCGACTTCCACATCACCGGCACGGCCCTGAACCCCGTGGCCACCGGCTGGACCAAGCCCAGCCATGCCGTGATCCACCCCGGCCTGGCCTCGCCCCTGGCCCTGGGCGAGGTGGTGGTGCTGGCCCCCGGGCAGGAGCCGCCGCCCCTGGGGCAAGACCGGGGCAGCCGGGCGCCGCGCATCGTGCTGGGCGGACCGCTCAAGTCCCTGACCCTGGACGGCCTGGTGGACTTGGGGCGCGGCGTGCGCGTGGACCTG
>JAKAGJ010000417.1 GCA_021815655.1 Deltaproteobacteria bacterium
ATAGGCAGTTGCCTTGCCATGTTTTCCCCCCCAGGAAAAGCAAAGCCCGCCCTTTGGCCCCCAAGGGAGCGGCGCAGGGCGGGCAGGCATCTGCCAATCATTCTAGCACGGGCGGGGGCGCCCCGGCGGCAACTTACTCCGGCAGCAGGCGGTGATATTTCTTCTTGCCGGCGCGCAGCCACAAGGCACCGTCATCGCTGGCCAGGTCCAGGGTCACGGTCTGGTCGAAGGCGTTTAGCCGCGTCTCGCCCACGTAGGCCCCCCCCTGGGCCACCAGGCGACGGGCCTCGGAGTTGGTCTTGCACAGCCCCGTCTCCACGAAAAGCTGGAAGGCCGGCACCCCGGCGGCCAGGCGCGCCTTGGCCACCATGGTATGGGGCACGCCCTCGGCGTCACCGGCCCCGGGAGAGCCAAAGGCCGCCGAGGCCGCGGCCTGAGCGGCCGTGGCTTCGGCCTGGCCGTGCACGATCTTGGTCACCTCAAAGGCCAGCACCGCCTTGGCCTGGCGGAGGTCGGCGCCGCTCAGGCGGTCCAACTCCTCGATATCGCTCATGGGCAGGAAGGTGAACAGCCTCAGGAAACGCGACACGTCCTCGTCGGTGGTTCTTACCCAATATTGATAGAAGTCGTAGACCGACGTGCGCTGGGCGTCCAGCCACACCGCGCCGGCGGCGGTCTTGCCCATTTTGGCGCCCGTGCTGGTGGTCAAGAGCGGGAAGGTGAGCCCGTAGACGGTCTTGCCCAGCATGCGCCGGCTCAGTTCCACCCCCGCCACGATGTTGCCCCACTGGTCGTTGCCGCCCATTTGCAGGCGGCAGCCCAGGGTCTTGGCCAGGTGCATGAAGTCATAGGCCTGCAACAGCGCGTAGTTGAACTCTATGAAGCTAAGGCCCTGCTCCTGCTCCAGCCTGAGCTTGACGCTCTCGGCAGCCAGCATGCGGTTTACGCTGAAATGGCGGCCCACGTCGCGCAAAAACTCGATGTAATTAAGAGGCGCCAGCCAGTCGGCGTTGTTGACCATCACCGCCTGGCCCGGGCCAAAGTCCAGGAAGCGGCTGAGCTGGCCCTTGATGGCTAGAGCGTTTTCGGCCAGCACCTCCAGGGTGAGCATGTTGCGCATCTCGGTCTTGCCCGAGGGGTCGCCGATCATGCCCGTGCCGCCGCCCACCACGGCGATGGGCCGGTGCCCCGCCCGCTGCAAGTGCACCAGGCTAAGTATGGGCACCAGGGAGCCCACGTGCAGGCTGGTGGCCGTGGGGTCGAAGCCGATGTAGCCCAGCACCGTCTCGCTGTCGAAAAGCTCTTTGAGGGCGGCCTCGTCGGTACACTGGGCCACGTAGCCCCGCTCCAGGAAGTTGCTGTAAGGATTCATGATTCAAGGCCCTTGCTGAGGGTGGACATACACGAGGAACTATAGGGGGATGCTAACCCAAAGACAGGAAATTGGCAAGGAAAGGGCTGGCGAGGCTGGCCAATTGAGGATGGGCAGGCACACCAGGAACTCCAGGGCCACCCCCAGCCAGGCCAGGCGGAAGGCGTGGGGGTGGATTACTTCGTCGCGACCCTGTGAGGATGCGCCTGGCAGGGCTGGCCATGGCTGGCCGCGCCAGCCGCAGCCTGGGCCATCATAACATACAGCAATAGCTGTCATTGCGAGCGAAGCGCGGCAATCTTCCGCTCCGCTCTTTGATGGAAACGGGAGATTGCCGCGTCGCATCCCTACGGGAATGCTCCTGGCAATGACGGCTATTTGCTTGTATTTGCAGGTATTAACATCGCGCCATTCGTCCCGCGCTCGCCACGGCGCTACGCGCCTCGCGATCACGCTTATGGTAAAAACCCTTCAACGGGAGCCGGCACGGCCCGCCCGTGCCAGGGCGCCAACCGGCCCGTCATCGCCCCGCCGGGGGCACCCGGCCGCCTTGCGCAACGGTCGGCAATCGGTTAATATTAATTAAGATAAGCAAATCGCTGGTAATTCATCGGGAGGTAGGGGCGCATGGCCAAGCGCAAGCTGACCCAGGCCGAGTTGCTGCGTGGTGTAAATAAGTTATCGGAGTATCCCGCCGTGCTGCTGCCGGTGCATGATGGCGGGTTCTCGGTGGTGTTCCCCAACTTCGCCAAGCTGACCGCCTTTGGCAGCAAACGCGAAACCGCCTTGCAAGCCGCCCAGGAGGAGCTTTCGGCCCACTTGCAGGGCCTGGTGGCCGCGGGCGAGGAGCCACCCAAGCCCTCGGACCCGGCGCGGCTCATCCCCGACGAGGACGAGCCCCTGGGCACCGAGCTGGTGAGCGTCAAGCCCGACCGCAAGGCCATCTTGAAACGCCTGGGCCTGGGAAAGGACAAGGACAAGGGCCTGGCCCTGGCCCATCTGGGGCGTTTGGGCAAATAGGGGCCGGCGGCCCAGGCAGGGCGGCCTATTGGGGCGGCTGTCCCTCCCGGCCCCTAGTCCTTTAGGTCCACGATGCGGCCCTGACGGCCATAGGCGGTGGTGGCGGGGGATGAAACCCTGCGGATTTTGTCCAGCACGGCCCCCACCTCGCTGACCCCTTGGGAAATGGCCTCCACGCTCTCGCGCACGGGGCTCTCCTGGGGAGTTTCGGCCAACAGCAGCGAGGCGTCGCCTATCAACACCTGCAAGGGCTGGGACAAGTGGTGCAGGATGGCCCCGGCCATCTCCAGGATGGCTTTCATTTTTTCCTGGGCCAGCCTGGCTTCCTCGGCCCTTTTTTGCGGGCTCAGGTCGTAGAAATATCCCACGCTGCCCACCTCCGCGCCCTGCTCATACAAGATAAAGGCCCAGAGGCTGATGGCCAGGGGCTGGCCCTGGGCGTTGAGGCCGGTGGCCTCGGCGCCCTCCAGGCGGCCCCGCCCGCCCAACTCCTCGCTGTACAACAATTTCTTGATCCGGCGCGCCTCGGCGGCGTGGCCATAGATGATGCTGACCACGTCCTGGCCCAGCGCCTGGCTGGCCTGGCGGCCCGTGAGCCTCTCGGCCGCCGGGTTGAAGATGTTGATCCGGCCCTGGCGATCAACCCCGATGATGCCACTGGGGCACAGATCCATCAGCTTGCGCGCCATGTCCTGGCCCGGGTCCTGGCCCATGCTTTTGCTCCTCGCTGTGCCAGGCCCGGTATGCGGCCCAGCCGTGGAGGAGTTGGTCAAGTCTGGCCGTGGCCAGGATATCACCAGGCCGGGCGTCCCGGACCGCGCCATTTGCGCAACAGCACGTACATGGCCCCAAAGCCGCCGTCCAGGGGCTTGGCGGTGCAGAAGGCCAGCACCCGCTTGCCCAGGCGCTTTTGGGTCAGCCGGGTGGCCAGGGCGCGCTTGAGCACCGGCACGCCATCAGGCGAGCCGGCGCCACGGCCATGCACGATGAGCACGTGGCGCAGGCCCTTGGCTATGCTCCGCACCAGGAATTCCTCCACGGCGGCCAGGGCGTCATCATGCCCCAGGCCGTGCAGGTCCAGGTAGTCCTGCACCGGGAACTCGCCCCGGGCCAGGCGCTGGCACAATTCCGGACCCACCCCGGGCAGGGCGCCCTGCACGTAGCCCTCGGCATAGCTCATATCGAATTCGCCGCCGCCGCTGACCAGGTCAGCCAACTGCGC
>JAKAGJ010000418.1 GCA_021815655.1 Deltaproteobacteria bacterium
GGTAATTTGCGATGGCGCCCACGCTTTTGGCGATGGACCACTCGTTGTCGTTGAGCACCACGATGAGCCGCTTGGTCGCGGGGGCGACGTTGATGAGCCCCTCGAGGGTGGTTCCGCAGGTCAGCGTCCCATCGCCAACCAGGGCCACGAGGTCTACCTGGTGGAGAAGGCCAAGGATCTGGGCGGCATGGCCCGGCGCATCCACCACACCCTGGAGGGCCTGGACGTGCAGGCCTTCCTGGCCGACCTGATCGCCCAGGCCTACCGCCACCCGGCGGTGCACGTCTACGAGTCGGCCGAGGTCGTCGAGGCCACCGGCTACGTGGGCAACTTCGTCACCAAGGTCAAGTCGCCCCGGGGCATGACCGAGATCAAGCACGGCGCCACCGTCATCGCCACCGGCCTGGACGTGTATCAGCCCAGCGAATACCTCTACGGCCAGAACGAGCGGGTGGTGACCCACCTGGAGCTGGAGGACATGATCGTCAAGGGCGACCAGCGCGTCAGCGCCGCCCAGACCGTGGTCATGATCCAGTGCGTGGGCTGCCGCAACGAGGAGCGCAACTATTGCAGCCGCATCTGCTGCGGCCACACCATCAAGAACGCCCTGAAGCTCAAGGAGCTGAATCCTGACGCGGACATCTACGTGCTATTCCGCGACATGCGCACTTACGGTTTGCGCGAGGACTATTACCGCCAGGCCTCCAGCCGGGACGCGAAGTTCATCCGCTACGACCCCGAAACACCGCCGCAGGTGGAGGCGGCCCAGGCCGAGGACGGCCGTGATGTCCTGCGGGTGAGCCTGCCGGAATATCTGCTGGACCAGGAGCTGGCCCTGGAGGCCGACTTGGTGGTGCTGGCCGCGGCGGTGGTGCCGCCGGCCGGGGCCAAGGAGGTAGCGCAGATGTTCAAGGTCTCCCTGGGCGCGGACGGATTCTTCCAGGAGGCCCACGTCAAGCTCCGGCCAGTGGACTTCGGGGCCGAGGGCGTCTACCTGTGCGGCACCGCCCACTACCCCAAGCACATCTCCGAGTCCATCAGCCAGGCCTATGGAGCGGCCGGGCGGGTGCTCACCCTGTTGGCCAACGACACGGTGGTGGCCTCGGGCTCGGTCTGCGAGGTGGATGAGCGCAAGTGCATCGGCTGCCAGGCCTGCGCGGAAGCCTGCGCCTTTGGGGCCATCGAGATGGCCGAGACCAAGCAGGGCAAAAAGGCCCGGGTGATCCCGGTGCTTTGCAAGGGAGACGGCCTTTGCAACGCCAAGTGCCCTACCGGGGCCATCCAGTTGAAACACTACACCGACGAGGAACTGTTGGGCCAGATCAGGGCGGGCCTGCGAGACCACGCCTGAACGCCGCACCGGCCCCAGGTCCCACACGCGGAGGTTGCATAGCCATGAGTTCGGATTCTCGCTTCACGCCCAAGATACTGGGCATCATCTGCAACTGGTGCTGTTATGGCGGCGCGGATCTCTGCGGGGTCTCCCGCTTTCAATATCCGCCCTACATCCGGTTGATACGGGTCATGTGCTCGGCCCGGGTGGACCTGCGCCACATCATCGAGGCCTTTCTGAACGGCGCGGATGGCATGTTCGTGGGCGGCTGCCATCTCGACGACTGCCATTACATCACCCACGGCAACTATGAGGCCATCAGTATGGTGCGCCTTTGCGCCAGGTTGCTGGAGCATGCGGGCCTGAACCCCCGGAGGCTTCGCATTGAGTGGGTCTCGGCCGGCGAGGGCATCCGCTTCGCCAACGTCATGAACGAATTTAGCGCCGAGATCGAGAAGCTGGGGCCCCTGGGCAAAAGCGAGGGCCTGGCCACGGAGGAGCTGCACGCCAGGCTGGAAAAGCTGGCCAAACTGATCCCCTACGTCAAGCTGGCCAAACGGGACAAGCTGGCCCTACATCTGCGCGACGACCACGAGGGCTACGACGGTCTCTACTCGGCCGATGAGATCGCCCGGCTCATCGATGAGGCGCCCACCTACCACATCGACCCGGAGAAGTGCCTGGCCTGCGGCGCCTGCCTTCGCCGCTGCCCGGTGGACGCCATCTCCGGGGCCAAGAAGCAGGCGCATGTCATCGCCCAGGACCTATGCATCAAGTGCGGCACCTGCCTGGATGTCTGCCCGCCGCGCTTCGGCGCGGTGCAAAAACTCGTTGGAAAGGCGACGATGGCCTAGGCCGGGCCGCGTCGCAGCAGGATCAGGGTGAAGTCGTCGAACTGGGGCGCGGGCTGGGCCCAGGCAAAGGCCTGGTCGCGCACCCGTTGCCAGTTGTCGGCGGCGGACAGGCCCCGGCCCTGGCGCAGGATTTCCAGCATGCGCGCCTCGCCGAACTGCTCGTCCTGGGAGTTGGGCACCTCGGTCACGCCATCGGTGTAGACCACCAGCAGGTCCCCGGCTGATAGCCTGGCCTCGCCCACCTCGTATGTCTCGCGGGGCCTGATGCCCAGGGGAATACCGGTCAGCTCCAGGTAGGTGACTTCCCGCCAGTCCGGCCCACCCAGCACCATGGGCGGGTTGTGGCCGGCGTTGACGAAGCGCAGCAATCCGTTGGCTGGGTCAAGTTCGGCATAGAAGGCGGTGACGAAGTTGCAGCTCTGGGCGTTGTCCGCGGCCAGCAGGCGGTTGGCGCCGGCCATGACGTCCTGGGGCCCGCGGCCCTCCAGGGCCAGGGTGCGCAGATAGGCCCGCGCCGCCAGCATTATCAGGGCGGCAGGCAGGCCCTTGCCCGAAACGTCGGCGGCCAGGATGCCCCAGCGTCCCCCATCCAGGGGGAAGTAGTCAAAGAAGTCGCCGCCCGTTTCCTGGGCCGGCAGGGTGCCGCCATCCAGGTCCCAGCCCTCCAGGAGCGGCGGCGCGGCCGGCAGCACAGAGCGCTGGAGGCTGGCCGCGATGGCCATCTCGCCCGCCAGACGCTCCTTTTCGGCCGTCACCCGTTTCAGGTCCTCCACGTGCCTTGCCAGGCGCACGCCCATCTGGTTGAAGGCCCGGGCCAGCACGGCCAGTTCCTCAGTGCGCGGTTCGCGCACCTGGGTGGTGAAGTCTCCGCTGGCCAGCACCTCGGTATGGCCGGCCAGCTCCTGGATGGGCTTGGTGAGCACGCCGGATACATAGAAGATGCCCAGCACGGCCAGGGCCAGGCAGGCGATGGTGACCCAGATTATCACCTGGCGCACCCGCAGGGAGGTTCGCATCAAGCTGTCCCACTTGGCCCGCACCAGCACCACCCAGTTCTGGCCACCGCCCATGTCGGCGGCTTGGGCCATGCACAGGTGGTCCTGCCCCTGCCAGGCCAGGCGCAGGGCCTGCGGGCCAGAGGCCAGCACCTGCCGGGCCAGTTCCAGCTCCTCATGGCTGACACTCAGGATGCGCTGGCGGTCGCTGTCGGCCAGCAGTCGGCCCTCCTGATCCAGGACCACCACCTCCACGCCGCGCAGCTCGCCCAGGAACTTGAGGAAGTGGGTCCAGTCCATGTCCACCACAAGCAGGCCCCAGGCCACGTAGTCGTGGGGGCGGTGGGGACGGTGGAAGCGGCCGTGGGACAGGCGCAGGGCCGTGAGCACCAGTTCGTTGGACTAGGGCAGGCGGCGCACGCCCAGGAGTTT
>JAKAGJ010000001.1 GCA_021815655.1 Deltaproteobacteria bacterium
CCGATCTCATCAGGTGGACCTGGAGCTGACCAAGTCGGCCCTGGTCATCGGCGGCGGCGTGGCCGGCATGAACGCGGCGCTTAACCTGGCCGACAGCGGCTATCCCGTGCACCTGGTGGAGAAGACCGACACCCTGGGCGGCAACGCCCGCCTGCTCCTTAACACCTGGAAGGGCGAGGAGATCGCCCCCTACGTGGAGGACCTGGCCGCCAAGGTGAGCAAGCACCCCCAGATCCAGTTGCACATGAGCAGCGAGGTGACCTACGCCCGCGGCTTCGTGGGCAACTTCGTCAGCACCATCAAGACGCCGGAGAAGGACCTCTCCATAGAATACGGCGTGGCGGTGCTGGCCACCGGCGGCCACGAGTCCAAGCCCGAGGAATACCTTTATGGTCAGCACCAGGCCGTGGTCACCTCCCTGGAGTTCGACGCCGAGCTGAAGGGCGACCCGGAGTTGCCCAAGAAGTTCGAGTCCGCGGCCTTCATCCAGTGCGTGGGCTCCCGCGAGCCCCAGCGCCCCTACTGCTCGCGGCTGTGCTGCACCCACTCGGTGGAAAGCGCCATCAAGATCAAGGAAAAGAACCCCGAGGCCCAGGTCTACATCCTCTACCGCGACGTGCGCACCTACGGCGTGCGCGAGGACCTCTACAAGAAGGCCCGCGAGCACGGCGTCCTGTTCATCCGCTACAAGGTGGAGTCCAAGCCCCAGGTGACGGCCAACGGCCAGCGCCTGACCATCAGCGCCGTGGACCACGTGCTGGGCCGCCCGGTGACCTTCGACGTGGACCGCCTGGTGCTGGCCGCGGCCATCCTGCCCAACCAGGTCAAGGAGTTGGCCGAGGCCTTCAAGACCCCGCTGAACGCCGAGGGCTTCTTCCTGGAGGCCCACATGAAGCTTCGGCCCGTGGACTTCGCCAGCGAGGGGCTCTACCTGGCCGGCCTGGCCCACTTCCCCAAGCCCATGGACGAGGCCATTGCCCAGGCCAACGCCGCCGTGGGCCGGGCGCTGACCGTGCTGGCCAAGGACCAGATCAGGGTCGGGGGCGTGGTGGCCACGGTGGACCCGTCCAAGTGCTCGGTCTGCCTGACCTGCGTGCGCACCTGCCCCTACGGGGTGCCCCGCATCAAGGACGGCGCGGCCTTCATCGAGGTGGCCTCCTGCTACGGCTGCGGCGCCTGCGCCGCCGAGTGCCCCGGCAAGGCCATCACCCTGCTACACTTCACCGACGCCCAGATCCTGGCCAAGGAGAAGGCGGCTTTCAACTAGAACCTGCCGCCGCCGGGGGGCCGCTGGCTCCCCGGCGGCCGGCTCCCAGGCGCGGACGCGACACTCTATGAATGGAGGGTTAGACGTGGGCGATAATTTTGAGCCGACCATCGTTTCGTTCTGCTGCCGGTATTGAGCCTACTCGGCGGCGGACCTGGCAGGTTCGATGCGACTGCAGTACCCGACCAATATCAAGATCATCCAGCTGCCCTGCTCGGGCCGGGTGGACATCTTGCATATTCTGAAATCCTTCGAGGACGGCGCCGACGGCGTCTACGTGGCCGGTTGCATGGAGGGCGATTGCCACTTCCTCACCGGCAACCTCAAGGCCCGGCGCAAGGTCAATTACGTCAAGACGGTCCTGGCCGCCCTGGGGGTGGAGCCGGAGCGCGTCGAGATGTTCAACATGAGCTCGGCCGAGGGCCCCCGCTTCGCCCAGGTGGCCCGGGAGTTCACGGCCAAGATCAAGGAGCTGGGCCCCAGCCCGGTAAAGCAGGCCAAAGCGGCCTGACCGGCTCGCCGGTAGGGCCCTGAGAGTGAGGTAATTCCTATGATCGTAGGGGACAGCAAGCCTCTGGAGGAAATCCTGGAGATGATCCAGGGCAAGGAGAAGGTCCTGGTCCTGGGTTGCCGGGGCTGCGTGACCGTGTGCAACGTGGGCGGCGAAAAAGAGGTGGGCATCCTGGCCACCCTGCTGCGCATCGCGCGCAAGAAGGCGGGGTTGGCTCCCAGCATCGAGGAGCGCACCCTGGAGCGCCAGTGCGATCCCGAGTACATCGAGGAGCTGGCCGAGGTGGCCGAGGGCTATGACGCCATCATCTCCATCGCCTGCGGCGTGGGGCCACAGTTCATGTCCGAGCGCTTCCCCAAGGTGCCGGTCTATCCCGGCATCAACACCACTTTCATCGGTGGGGCCCTGGAGCACGGGGTGTGGGGCGAGCGCTGCCAATCCTGCGGCAACTGCCTGGTGCACAACTTCGGGGGCCTGTGCCCCATCGCCCGCTGCAGCAAGAGCCTGATGAACGGCCCCTGCGGCGGCTCGGCCAACAAGAAATGCGAGATCAGCCCCGACGTGGATTGCATCTGGCACCTCATCGTGGAAAAGATGGACGCCATGGGGCGCCTGAAGGAGCTGGAGCGGGTATGGCCGGTGAAGAACTGGATCACCAGCCGCGATGGCGGTCCCCGCAAGCGGGTGAGGGAGGACCTTAAGCAATGAAATCCGGCAGCAACCTCGAAAAAGTACTGGCCGCTGGTCATTTCGCCGTCACCGGCGAGCTGGGCCCGCCGCGCGGCAACAACGTCGAGGAAGTCCGCCACAAGGCCGCTTTCCTCAAGGGCATCGTGGACTCGGTCAACATCACCGACAACCAGACCGCCGTGGTGCGCATGGCCTCCTGGGCCGCCTGCAAACTGCTCATCGACGAGGGTCTGGAGCCCAACTACCAGATGGTCTGTCGCGACCGCAACCGCATCGCCTTGCAGTCCGACATCCTGGGCGCCTCGGCGCTGGGCATCAAGAACGTGCTGTGCCTGTCCGGCGACCACCAGCGCTTCGGCGACCATCCCGAGGGCAAGAACGTCTACGACCTGGACTCCATCCAGCTCATCGACACCTTCCGCAAGATGCGCGACGAGAAGACCTTCTTGAACGGCAAGGAGCTGGACGGCGCGCCCGGCATCTTCATCGGCGCCGCGGCCAACCCCTTTGCCGACCCCTTCGCCTGGCGGGTGGTGCGCATGGGCAAGAAGATCGCGGCCGGCGCGGACTTCATCCAGACCCAGTGCATCTACAACATGCCCAAGTTCCGCGAGTTCGTCAAAATGGCCGTGGACCAGGGGCTCACCGAGAAGTGCGCCCTCCTGGCCGGCATCACGCCGCTGAAAAGCGTGGGCATGGCCAAGTACATGGCCAAGTTCGTGCCCGGCATGGACGTGCCCGAGGAGCACATCAAGCGCCTGCAGGGCGTGGACAAGAAGGAGCAGGGCAACGAGGGCATCAAGATCGCCATCGAGATGATCCAGGAGATCAGGGAGACCATGCCCGGCGTGAAGGGCGTGCACGTCATGGCCATCGAGTGGGAGCATCGCGCCAAGGAAATAGTGGAAGGCGCCGGCCTGTTGCCCCGGCCCGTGGTTTAGGCCCAATTTGGCGCTCAACGCGCCGTTTTGTTCTGGTTGATAAAAAACGGGCGGGGGTAAACCCCGCCCCTACATCAAGACAGGTATTTCGTGGCTTTTTCTTGATGTAGGGGCGGGGTTTATCCCCGCCCGCGTCTTTGGGCGGCTGGGCCGGGTCCGCCGGGGATAGGCTGCGGGCGGCCTGACCCCCAAATTGACAGCCCCGGCCGCCGGGGGATATATTTCAGGCCGGCATTACCATTCACCTGTTTAATTCGTCATTGCCAAAAGCCCCTTGGGGCGACCAAGCAATCGCGGCAAATATGGTCAGGAGTATAGCTCATGCGTCTAGAAGAATTCTCCCCGGCTGACCGCGAGCTGGTCATGCCCCAGGTGGGCGGCCGCCTGGTCTACCACTGCCTGGGCTGCGGCGCCGACCACGGCATCGACGAGCTGCTCTACACCTGCCCCCAGTGCGGGGCGGTGCTGTTGATCGAGGACCGCGACTTCGCCCGCCTCAAGGCCCGCGGCGGCGCGGCCTGGCGCCGGACATTCGACCTGCGGCGCATGCTCAACCTGCCGGCGCTCGCGGGCATCCTGCGCTACCACGAATTGATCGCGCCGGTGGTGCCCCTGGACAGCGTGGTCTACCTGGGCGAGGGGCATACTCCCCTGGTGGAGGCCTGCCCCCGCCTCAAGGACAGCTTGAAGCTGGATTTCTGCTTCAAGAATGACGGCCAGAACCCGTCGGCCTCCTTCAAGGACCGGGGCATGGCCGTGGCCCTTTCCTACATCAACTACCTGATAAAACACCGGGGCGCGGGCCAAATCCTGAGCGTCTGCGCCTCCACCGGCGATACGTCCGCCTCGGCGGCCCTGTACGGCGCCTACCTGGCCCCTGGGGTGGCCTCGGCGGTGCTCCTGCCCCGGGGCAAGGTGACCCCCCAGCAGCTCAGCCAGCCCCTGGGCGCCGGGGCATCCGTCTTTGAGATACCCGGCGTCTTCGACGACTGCATGAAGGTGGTGGAGCACCTGGCCGACCACTACCAGGTGGCGCTCTTGAACTCCAAGAACGCCTGGCGCATCCGTGGCCAGGAGTCCTATTCCTTCGAGGTGGCCCAGGACCTGGATTACGACCTGGCGGGGCAGGTGCTCCTGGTGCCCATCGGCAACGCCGGCAATGTCAGCGCCCTGATGGCCGGCTTCCTGCAACTATTGGAGCTGGGCATCATCAGCGAGCTGCCCAAGCTCATCGGCGTGCAGTCCCACCACGCCGACCCGGTCTTCCGCTACTACCAGGAGCCCGACCCCGCCAAGCGCGCCTGGCAACCGGTGACCGTGCAGGCCTCGGTGGCCCAGGCGGCCATGATCGGCAACCCCGTTTCCATGCCCCGGGTCATCGAGCTGGCCCGCCGCTATGAACAGGCCGCCGGCGGGGCGCGTTTCTACGTGGTGCAGGTGAGCGAGCAGGAGATCATGGACCACATGATCCTGGCCAACCGCCACGGCCACATCGTCTGCACCCAGGGCGGCGAGTCTCTGGCCGGCCTGGCCCAGGCCAAAAAGCTGGGCATCGTGCATAACGGCGAGCACGCCATCCTGGACGCCACGGCCCATCACCTCAAGTTCATCGGCTTCCAGCAGATGTACTTCGAGGACGGCTTCCCCCCCGAATTCGGGGTCAAGCCCCGGCGGGAGCTGGTCAACCTGCCCCAGGAGGTTCTGGCCCCGGGGATCAGCCAGATGCCAGCCCCGGGGCAGCCTTTGGAGGGCCAGGCCTTCCAGCGTTTCGTGGAGGCCACGGCCACGGAGGTCGCCCGCCGCCTGGGCCTGGCGGCGCGCAAGTGAGCGCCATCGACCAGCGCCCCCTGGCCGACGACGGCCTGTGCTTTGCCTGCGGGGAGCACAACCTAGAGGGCCTGGGCATGCGCGTGCGCCTGGAGGACAACCAGGCCCATTGCCTGCTGACCCTGGCCCCCCGCTACCAGGGCTGGGCCAACATCGCCCACGGCGGCATTGTCTGCACGGTGCTGGACGAGATCATGGCCTATGCCGTGATCCACTTCATCGGCCAGGGCGTGACCACCAGCATGGAAACCACCTTCCGCCAGCCGGTGCCCCTGGGCAAACAGATCAAGGCCCGGGGCTGGATCGTGCAGCGCCGGGGGCGCCTGGCCGAGGCCGCCGGCGAGATTCGCCTGGCCGCCGATGACGCCTTGCTGGCCCAGGGCAAGGCCCGCTGGCTCATCAAGCTGGGACCCGACGGCCAGCCCCTGCCCCGCCACGCCTAGACTGGCCTCCCTGAAAAGCAGGCTCGCTATTGTCATGGCCAAAGTCTGACGCCATAATGTATAGATATAATCTATACATTGGCCGACGCACGCCCGTGGCGGCCAGGCCTTCCAGGGGAGCACGCCATGAATGTAGCCATGATCGTTTCCAGCCCGCTGCCGGAGGTGCAGTGGAACGCCTTGCGCCTGGCCAACCTGATGCTCAACGAGGAGGACGAGGTGACCATCTTCCTCAATGGCCCGGCCGTGGATTTCCGGCAGGGCGACTCGCCGCAATATCCCCTCAACCTGCTGGCCAAGACCTTTGTGCTCAGCGAGGGCACGCTCCTGGCCTGAGGCAAGTCCATGGGCATCCACGGGGTGGATGCGGACGAACAGATCAGGAAGTCCACGCAGCCGGAGCTTTATGCCCTCGTCAAGGACAGCGACCGCCTGCTCTGCTTCTAGACCCGCGTTCAGCTTGGATCCGGCAGTCTGGCGCCCGGCGACCAGACGGCGGACGATATTTTGGTGGTCAGTATAATTCGATTAAACTAGAATTATAGTTGACAGCGCCGCATCCCGCCGCTATGCTTGTACCATGAAACTGGAAAACATAGCCCATCGCCTGGCCGAACTGGGGCACCCCGCCCGCCTGGAGACCTTTCGCCTGCTGGTGCGGGCCGGATATCAGGGCTTGCCGGTCAAGGACATCCAGACCCACCTGGGCATCCCCCAGTCCACCTTGTCCCATCACCTGGCGCACCTCATGTCCGCCGGGCTTATCAGCCAGACCAGGGAGGGGCGGGTGCTGCGCTGCCGCGTGGAGTATCCCGCCATCAAGGAGGTGCTGGACTTCCTGATGCATGACTGCTGCGCCGGCGTGGCCAGCCCCATCTTGGAGTAGGGTTTTTTTTGGATGATTGCTTCGATATTTCTAGATATGTAATTTGCCAACCCAGGAGGACCCCATGTCCCAGGACCAGAATCAAGAGATACGCAGCGCCGTGTTGGAGCGCTACCGCCGCACCGCCACCCAGGGCGGGGGGTGTTGCGGCTCCGGGCAGGCCTCGGGCTGTGGCTGTGGGGCCGCCAGCCAGTCCCCCTCCCCCCAGGAAATCTCCGCCGCCCTGGGCTATGCCCCCCAGGACCTGGCGGCCGCCCCCGAGGGGGCCAATCTGGGTTTGGGCTGCGGCAACCCTCAGGCCATCGCCCAACTCCAACCCGGCGAGACGGTGCTGGACCTGGGTAGCGGCGGTGGCTTCGACTGCTTTTTGGCCGCGCGCCAGGTAGGGCCACGGGGGCGCGTCATCGGCGTGGACATGACCCCGGAGATGGTGGCCCTGGCCCGGGGCAACGCCGTCAAGGCGGGGGTGGCCAACGTGGAATTCCGCCTGGGCGAGATCGAGCACCTGCCGGTGGCCGACGCCAGCGTGGATGTCATCATCAGCAACTGCGTCATCAACCTGGCCGCCGACAAGTTGCCGGTTTACCGCGAGGCCTACCGGGTGCTCACCACCGGTGGCCGCCTGGCCATTTCCGACGTGGCGGCCCTAAAGCCCCTGCCTCCAGAAATGGCGGCTGACCTGGAATTGTGGTCCTCCTGCGCCGCCGGGGCCATGCTGGTGACGGAGCTTACAGCCTTGCTGGCCCAGGTGGGATTCGGGCAAGTGAATATCGAGGTTGATGAGGGCAGCCGCCGGCTGATAGAACAGTGGTCACCGGGCAGGCATTTGGGGGAGTACCTGGCCTCCGCCCGCATCCAGGCGGTCAAGCCGCGCTAGGGGATCGCCGCCGCCGGGGCGACGGGAAAGCGGCCCCTGGCCAGTCGCGGAGGTGTTTCGTTGACCCATATCCTGCTCACCGTGGGGCGACCCAAGACCGCTTACCTGGCCCAGGGCCTGGCGGACTACGCCGACCGGCTGGCGGCTTACGGCGGTTGCCGCCTGGAGGACGTGCGTCCGCTCAAGGCCCTCAAGAACCGGCCCGCCGCCCTGGTGCTCTTGGAGGAAGGCCGCCGGCTGCTCGCGCGCCTGGAGCCTCGGGATTGCGTCTGGGCCTTGGATGTGGCCGGCCAGGCCTGGTCGTCGGAAGAATGGGCGCGGCGTCTGACGCGCGCCCGCGACGGCGGCGCCCGGCGCCTGGTGCTGGTGGTGGGCGGACCGGAAGGCCTGGACCAGGCGGTGCTGGCCCGGGCCGAGCAGCGGGTGAGCCTGGGGCCGGCCACCCTGCCCCATGAGTTGGCCGCCTGCGTGGCCCTGGAGCAACTCTACCGCGCCCACACCATCCTGGCCGGCACCCCCTACCATCGCGGCTAAGGGGCCGCTGGCCCGGGGCTACAGCGGACCCACGCTGGGCTGGGGCTGGCCTTCGGGCCGCCCCAGGTGGCGGATGACCCGCCCTTCCACCAGATAGACCACCTCCTCGGCGATGTTGCAGGCCTCGTCGCCGATGCGCTCCAGATGGCGCCCGGCCAGGATGAACTCCACCCCCCGGCGCACCAGGCGGTTCTCCGAGGCCATCCACTGCACCATCTCCTCCAGGATATGGCGGTTGAGGTTGTCCAGGTCGTCGTCGCGCCCCAGCAAGGCGTTGGCCAGGGCCACGTCCCCGGCGGCAAAGGCGTCCATGCAGTCCCGGGTCATCTCCTGGGCGAGCTGGGCCATTTCCAGGAGGGTGGCCGGCACCTCGGTGGGCAACAGCTCCTCCAGGGCCTGGGAGCGCTGGGCCAGGTTCACGGCCTGATCGCCCATGCGTTCCAGGTAGGCGCAGATCTTTATCACCGCCGACAAGAAGCGCAGGTCCACGGCCACCGGCTGCTGGGTGGCCAGCAGGGCAATGCAGCGCTCCTCGATGCCGTTTTGCATGACATCGATGCGCCGGTCGCCCTGTATCACGGCCAGGGCCAGAGAGGCATCACGCCGGGCCATGGCCTCGGCGGCATCGTGGATGGACTGCTCCACCAGGCCGGCCATGGCCAGGATGTCGTCCTTGACCTGCTGCATCTGGCGGTGAAATGAAGAAATAGTGTTCATGGCTGCCTCGTGGTTTTCTCTGCGCCGCCCCTGGGCGGCCCCCCTGCGCCTGGCTCAGGCATCCTTGCCGCGCCGCTGTGCCCTAGCCAAAACGGCCGGTGATGTAGTGCTCGGTCTGCTCCTTGGCCGGGCGGGTGAAGATGGTTTCCGTGGGCCCCACCTCCACCAAATTGCCCATGTAGAAAAAGGCCGTGGTATCGGATACCCGCGCCGCCTGCTGCATGTTGTGGGTGACGATTATAACCGTAAAGTTCTTCTTGAGCTCCTTGACCAGCTCCTCGATGCGCGCCGTGGCGATGGGGTCCAGGGCGCTGGTGGGCTCGTCCATCAGGAGCACCTCGGGCTGCATGGCGATGGCCCGGGCGATGCAAAGGCGTTGCTGTTGGCCGCCCGAGAGCCCCAGGGCCGACTGGGGCAGGATGTCCTTTACCTCGTCCCAGATGGCCGCGGCCTTGAGGGAACTCTCCACCAGCCTGTCCAGTTGGCCCTGGTCCCTCACGCCGTGCAGGCGCGGCCCATAGGCCACGTTGTTGTAGATGGACTTGGGGAAGGGATTGGGCTTCTGGAAGACCATGCCGATGCGCCGGCGCACCTCGGTGGGGTCCACGCCCGGGGCGTAGAGGTCCTGGCCGTCGAAGAAGACTTGGCCATCCACGCGGGTGCCGGGGATCAGCTCGTTCATGCGATTGAGCAGGCGCAGGAAGGTGGACTTGCCACAGCCCGAGGGACCGATCAGGGCCGTGACCTGATTGCGCGCCACCTGCAGATTGATCTGGTTGAGGGCCTGCACCTGGCCGTAATAAAAATTCAGGTCGCGGGCCTCGATGACGAATGTGCTGGTGTCTGCCATTTCCTGTTCCTAGGCTGTAGCCCGTGGTACCAGCCGCGGGGTGTCCGCGGGCCCGGCAAGCCGCCGGTCCACAAGGGGCTTGGGCCAACCGCCGCCAAGCCCTCCCTAATACCTTTCGGCACCTGGGGTTGTATCCCCTTGCCGCTCAAATATAGGGCCTGATTTTGGCGTGCCGGTTACGGTCTTGTGACAATCGGGTTACAAAGCCGGGCTGGGTGGGGCACGGGGCCGGCTGCACGGCTAGCGCCAGGAGTTTTCGCGGCCTTGACGCAGGCGGGCGATATTCTCGCGGTGGCGCCAGACCACCAGGAGGGCCATGGCCAGGGCCATCAGGGTCAGGGGCGTGGAATGCCCCCAAAACAGCAGCCACAAGGGCGCGCTGGCGCAGCCGGCCAGGGAGCCCAGGGAGACGTGCCCCGACCACCAGGCGGTCAGGGCCAGCACCCCCACGGTGGCCAGCAGGCTAAGGGGCGAGGCCGCGGCCAGCACTCCCAGGGCCGTGGCCACGCCCTTGCCGCCCTTGAAGCCCAGGTACAGGGGAAAGATATGCCCCAAAAAGGCGGCCAGGCCCACGGCCGCTGCTGGCCAGTCCGGCAGGTAGACCAGGGCCAGGGCCATGGGCACCGCCCCCTTGGCCGCGTCCAGGAAGAGCGTGGCCACCCCGGCGGAGCGGCCAGCCAGGCGGGTAACGTTGGTGGCGCCGATGTTGCCCGAGCCCCCCTGGCGGGGGTCGGGGCCGCCCAGCAGACGGGTAATCAGCAGGCCGAAGGGGATGGAACCCAAAAGATAGGCCCCCACAATCATTGCCGCGCCCAGCAAAGTCATGACTACCCCGCCCGCTCCCGGTTATACAATCAATACTCCGTTTTGGATGCATACCAGACCCGGCCTTCCCTGGCGACGATTAATTTCGATTCCTTCATGGACAAAGGTGCCGCCAACATTTACCCTAGGGTCCACAAGCCCCGGGCCGGGTCCCGGACCGCCCGTGCCCCCGCGCCGCCCCCCGAGGCGCCCGCGTGGTGAATTTCTGTCGTCTTGCCTGGCCCTGGGGGCCGGTGTATGCTCAATTAAAGCGAGGGACAAGGGTGCGCATCTGCGTCATAGACGGCCAGGGCGGCGGCATTGGCAGCGTTGTCATCCGCCGCATCAAGGAAGAATTTGGCGAGGACGTGGAGGTCCTGGCCCTGGGGACCAACGCCATCGCCACGGCCCAGATGATGAAGGCCCACGCCAACCGCGGGGCCACCGGCGAGAACGCCATCCTGGTGACCATCCAGGAGGCGGACGTGGTCATAGGGCCATTGAGCATCGTCCTGGCCAACGCCATGATGGGTGAGGTGACCCCGGCCATGGCCGCCGGCGTGGCCTCCTGCCGGGCGCGCAAGTTCCTGCTGCCGCTGACCCAGGAAAACGTGGAGGTGGTGAGCATCAGCCACGAGCCCCTGCCCCACCAAGTGGACCACATCGTCAAAATCCGCCTCAAGGAGTTGCTGGATCATGTGTGAAGCCACGGCCTATATCATTAAAAATGGCGGCGAAGAACTTCTCCTGGCCGACGTGGACGTCATCGAGCCCCAGGATGACGGCATGGTGCGCCTGGTGAGCATCTACGGCGAGCAGAAGGTGCTCAAGGCCCATATCAAGTCCATGAGCCTGGTGAACCACCGCGTGGTGCTGGCCCAGGGCTAGCCGCCACCGCGCGGTCGGCCCGCGCCAGCTAAAACCCAACGCCTTTTTAGGGGAGAAAAACCATGGCCGACCAGTCCGCTATCGACCGCGTGGTCAAATCCCTGCACTGGCTGGGACACGACTGCTTCCGCCTGGACTGCTCCGCGGGCAGCGTCTACTTCGACCCCTACGAGCTTGAAGGCGGCCCGACCGCGGCCCTGATCTTGAGCAGCCATGAGCACTTCGACCACTGCGAGCCCAAGGATATCGCCAAGATCAAGGGTCCCCACACGGTGATCGTCACCGAAACCCAGTGCGCCAAGAAGCTGGGCGCGGGGGTCAAGCTGATGAAGCCCGGCGACACCCTGGAGGTGGCGGGGATCAAGATCAAGGCCGTGCCGGCCTACAACACCGACAAGCAGTTCCACCCCAAGGAGAACGCCTGGCTGGGCTTCGTGGTCAGCGTGGACGGCGTGACCATCTACCACGCCGGGGACACCGACCACATCCCCGAGATGACGGGCATGGACGTGGACGTGGCGCTGCTGCCGGTTTCTGGCACCTACGTCATGACCGCCGAGCAGGCGGCCCAGGCGGCTTTAGCCATCAACCCACGCCTGGCCATACCCATGCACTATGGGTCCATCGTGGGCGACGCGAGCGACGCCGAGAAGTTCGCCCAGGCCCTGGCAGGCCGGGTGCCGGTGCGCATCCTCAAAAAAGAGCGATAGGCCCGCGGTGACTACGGGCGTCCTGCCCGTCCCCGGCCATTCGCCTCAGCGGCCCTGGGACGCCCTGTGCCTGGGGCTCAACGCCACGGACCACCTTTGCCTCATTCCGGAGCGCCCCACCTGGGGCGGCAAGCTGCGCATGCGCCGCCTGGTGAGCATGGGCGGCGGCCAGGCCGCCACGGCCGCCTGCTGCCTGGCCCGCCTGGGACACCGCGTGGCCTACGCCGGGGTCTGCGGCGACGACGAGCCCGGTCGGCGAGCGGCGCCATGGCTGGCCCAGTTCGGCGTGGAGCCCCGGGGCCTGGTGGTCAAACCCGGCAGCGTGAGCCAGCAGGCCTTCATCATGGTGGAGGAACGGGGCGGGGAGCGCACCATCGTCTGGAGCCGCGACGAGGCCTGCCACCTGGAGCCCGCCGACCTGGACCCGGCCCTCATCGCCGGTTGCCGAGTGCTGCACCTGGACGGGCATTTCTGGCAGGCCTCGCTCAAGGCCGCCGAGCTGGCCCACGCCGCCGGGGCCGTGGTGAGCCTGGACGCCGAGCGGGTCTTTGCGGGCACGGCCGAGCTGGTCGGCCGCTGTGATGTGGTGGTGGGCTGCCAGGACTTTGCCCAGCGCCTCCTGGGCATCGAAGACCCCCGCCGGGCCTTGGAGGGGCTTGCCAGCCTGGGGCCGGCCTGGGTGGGGCGCACCCTGGGCGCCCAGGGCGCCGAGCTGTTGGTGGCCGGGCGCCATTACCACCATCCCGGCTTCGCCGTGGCCGCCGTGGACACCACCGGCGCCGGCGACGTGTTCCACGCCGGCCTGGTGCACGCCCTGCTGCTGGGCCTGCCCCCCCAGGAAGCCCTGGCCGTGGCCAACGCCGCCGCCGCCATCTCGGTCACCGGCCTGGGCGGGCGGGCGGCCCTGCCCACGCGCCCGGAGCTGGAATCTTTCCTGGCGGCTCCACCGGCAGGGCCATGACCTGATTCTGGCTGGCCCTGGGCGCGGCCCCGTGCCTGGCCCTGTGTGTGTCCGGCGCAATCATCTGCCACTTCCTGGCCTTGGCCGACTCGCAAACAGCCTGCATGCTGGCGGTCAAGCACCTTAAGCCCGGTTTTCGCGGTGTTCCGGGGGGCCTGGTTCCTGGGCGAGGGGCGGCCGAGGCGGCACCTGCTGGCCAGCGCCCTGAACGACACCGCCATTGCCCCGGCCCAGGGTTGACGGCCCATGCCATGAACGTGCCCCCGCTGGCAAAGGAGCGGGGCCAAAGCGAAAAAGACAATCGCTGCATAATGGCAAGGATGGGGGGGAAGGCAATCACTGCTTGGCGAGGGCCGAGGGGCGGGGGCGCGGCTGGCCGTGGCCCTGGCCCCGCCGTGGCGGGGCCAGGGACCGCGCCGGCACCGGGCTGGGTATCAGGACAGGGGCTGGGCCAGGCGCGTCCAACGCGGTTGCCAGGCCTGCTCGTCCCAGGACCATAGCACCAAAAGGGCCTTGCCTCGTATGTCCTGGATGGGCACGAAGCCTCCCCGGCCATGGTTCCACAGTCGCGAGTCATAGGATCGGTCGCGGTTGTCGCCCATCATGAAGTAGTGCCCCGGGGGCACTTGCACCGGGCCAAAATCGTCGGCCGGCGCCGGACGGGCGGTGTAGCGCCCCCAGGGGTCGGTCAGGGGCTTGCCGTTGATGTACACCTGCTTGTGCCGCAGCTCCACGGTCTCCCCCGGCAGGCCGATAACGCGCTTGATGAGGTCGTCGCCCAGGCCGCCCTGGGGCGCGAAGACCACCACGTCGCCGCGCTGGGGCTGCCCCAGGGGCAGGAGCACCCGGCCGGTGAAGGGCACCTTGGCCTGAAAGGCCAGCTTGTTCACCAACACCCGGTCGCCCACCTGCAGGGTGGGCTCCATGGAGCCGCTGGGGATGTAATAGGATTGGGCCACCCCCGCCCGCAGCACCGAGGCCAGCACCACGGCCCAGATCAGGGGTATCAGGTATTCCTTGAGCAGGCGCTGGCCAGCGCTGGCCGTCTGCTCCGGAGCGGGGGTCGTTTTAGGCATGTCAAGGCCTCCTGGGCAGGGTCTGTTTGGGGGTCCGTGGCCGGCATTTCGTCCGGCGACCGCTTTGTGCTAGGCTGGGGGAGTTGTGCCTGGCGCCTGACGACGCCGCCGGCCCGGCGCGGTATAATATGCCCCTGAAATTATCCGACGTCCGTCAGCCTCCAGGCCCCGGGGGCCGGATCTGGCGCCAAGCATACCGCCGGCGGACCAGCCGCGTCAACGGCCGGGGCCGCCCCCCGCAGGAGGATGAGTCATATGAGCAGCCAACCCGTGATGCAGACCAATCTGGAAGGCGTGCCCCTGGTGGGGCGCGGCAAGGTGCGCGATATTTACGACTTGGGCGAGCACCTTCTGATCGTGGCCAGCGACCGCCTGAGCGCCTTTGACGTCATCCTGCCCGACCCCATTCCCGACAAGGGGCGCATCCTCACCCAGATCAGCCTCTACTGGTTCGAGCAGATGGCCGACCTCACGCCCAACCACCTGGTGGCCAGCCGGGTGGCCGATTTCCCGCAAATGCTCAAGCCCTTCGCCGCGCAGCTGGAGGGGCGCTCCATGCTGGTGAAGAAGTGCAAGCCCCTGGCCATCGAGGCCATCGTGCGCGGTTACCTGGCCGGCAGCGGCTGGGCCGACTACCGTCAGACGGGCCAGGTCTGCGGCTACACCCTGCCCCCGGGCCTTCAGGAGAGCGACCGCCTGGAAGCGCCCCTCTTCACCCCCAGTACCAAGGCCGAGTTGGGCGCGCATGACCTCAACATAAGTCTGGACGAAACCCGTAAGCTCTTGGGCGCCGAGTTGGCCGACGAGGTGGCCCGCCGGGCCCTGGCCATCTATGCCCGCGCCCGCGAACTGGCAGCCAAGGCCGGCATCATCATCGCCGACACCAAGTTCGAGTTCGGCCTGCTGGGCGATGAGCTGTTGTTGATCGACGAGGTGCTCACCCCCGATTCCAGCCGTTTCTGGCCGGCGGACCAATACCGGCCCGGACGCTCGCAGAAGAGCTTTGACAAGCAGTTCGTGCGTGATTATCTGGAATCCATCGGCTTCAACAAGCAGCCGCCGGCGCCCAAACTGCCCCTCGAGGTGATCGAGGGCACCCGCTCCCGCTACCTGGAGGCCTTAAAGCGCCTGAGCGGACGCGGCTTGGAATAGTTGGCAACACCCGCGGCTTGTGCTAGCGTGTTCACATTGTGCGCTCCCCTAGGAGGATTGAATTGAAAACTCAGGTGCAAGAAGCTCTCGACAAGATCCGTCCGGCCCTGCAACGTGACGGCGGCGACGTGGAACTGG
>JAKAGJ010000419.1 GCA_021815655.1 Deltaproteobacteria bacterium
TGGGGATCCTGGATGTGGTCGGCCATGAGCAGCAGACCGCCCGGCCCGGCCCGCCGCGCCGCCTCCAGCACCTGGCTGAAATCCACGTACTCGGCGGCGGCCAGGCGCAGACCCAGGCCTTGGTGGGCCGCGCCGCCGGCCAGGGCATCCAGGTCGCGGCGCTCCACCCGGCGCACCTTGATCCCGGCGGCGCGGGCCAGCTCCAATATGCGCGCCACGGCCCCGCCCCCGCCCGGAGCGGCCAAGAGCAGTTCCTGGGCGCGCTGGGGGGCGCTGGCCAGCGCCTCGGCCACGGCGTGGCGCCCCACCACCACCTGGCCAGGGGCCTTGTCCATCACACCCCCCACAGGCGGCGCAGTTGCTCAAAGCGGCGAGCGCAGCGCAAACGGTCGGTGCGGATGATGGCCTCGATGTCGCTCACCGCCTGCTCCAAGTCGTCGTTGACCACCAGGTGGGTGTAGTCCTGGGCCGCGGCCAACTCGTAGGCCACCCGCGCCAAGCGCTCCTTTATGTTTTCCGGGCTCTCGGTGCCCCGGCCGCGCAGGCGGCGCTCCAACTCCTGGGGCGAGGGCGGCACCAAAAAGATGTACACGCCCTCGGGGAAGGCGCGTTTGAGCGCCGCCCCGCCGTTGACCTCGGTGTCCAGGAACAGGTCCCGGCCGTCTTGCACGGTGTCGGCGATGGCCTGGCGGGAGGTGCCGTAGAAGTTGCCGAAGACCTCCACATGCTCCACCATCTCACCCCGGGCGAGCTTGCCCAGAAAATCCTCGCGGCTGACGAAGTGATAGTCCACGCCGTCGGTTTCGCCGGGGCGGGGGGACCGGGTGGTATAGCTGACCGAGTAGGCCAGGTCGGGAAAGGCCTGGCGCACTCGCGCCCCCACCGTGGACTTGCCGGCCCCCGGCGGCCCGGAAAGCACGAAAACCTGACCCGGGGCCATGCCTATTCCTCCTCGGGCTCGGGGGTTAGGGTGATGCTGGCCTCCTCGAAGGTGGTCTGCTCAAAACGCTGGGCCATGGTCTCGGCCTGGATGGCCGAGAGGATCACGTGCCCGGAGTCGGCCACGATGATTGAGCGGGTGCGGCGGCCCTGGGTGGCGTCCACCAGGAGGCGGGCCTCGCGGGCCTCCTCGCGCAGGCGCTTCATGGGCGAACTGCCCGGCCCCACGATGGCCACCACCCGGCGGGCGATGACGTAGTTGCCGAACCCCACGTTCAAGAGCTTGCCGGCCATGGCTGCCTCCTACTCTAGATCATTGCGAGAGCGGCGTCCTGCCCCCGTGCAATATCGACTTGGCAAAAGCCTGGTTTTGCCAAGCCTCCCGAGGCGCTCGCCATTTCATGGCTCTCGCTTCGGCGGGCCATCCATGACCCGCTATGGCCTTTGTATACAACAAACATGGGACCCTGCGGCCTTGTTGATCCTGCGCTCTTGCCATTGAGCCTGCCGCGCGATGGCCGTCTACTCGATATTCTGCACCTGTTCGCGGATGCGTTCCAGCTCGGTCTTGATCTCCACGATCACCTGGCTGGCCGCGGCATCGGGGCTCTTGGAGCCCATGGTGTTGGCCTCGCGGTTAAGCTCCTGGATCAGGAAATCCAGCTTGCGCCCCACCGGCTCGGGCTTGCCCAGGAAGGCCCGGAACTGCTCCACGTGGCTCTGGGCGCGCACGGCCTCCTCGGTGACGTCGCACTTGTCGGCGATCATGGCCACCTCCAGGGCCAGGCGTTGCGGGTCAACCTCGGGCAGCTCGCCCAGCCGGGCCAGGCGCTCGCTCAAGCGCTGGCGGTAGTTCTCCACGATCTCGGGGGAGCGCGCCGCGGCCTGCCTGAACAACTCCTCCACCCGCGCCAGGCGTTCGCCCAGGTCCTGGGCCAGGGCCGCGCCCTCGGCCCGGCGCATGGCCTCGGCCTCGTCCAGCGCCTGGGCCAGGGCCGGCTCCAGGGTCAGCCAAATGGCCTCCAGGTCCGGGGTGGTCTCCTCCACCAATATCAGGTCGCGGTTGGAGAGAAATGGCGCCAGGCCGGGGTCGGCCTGGCTGCCCAGCTCCTGCTTGAGTTCCTCCAGCACCCGGCGGTACTCGCGCACCAGGGGCCGGTTGAGCACCAGGCGCGGGGGAGTCTTAACCGCCCCCGAGGCGTCCAGGGTCAGGTTCACCCGCCCCCGGGTCAGGCGCTCGCCCAAATATTTCTTGACCCGGTCCTCCAGGCCCATGAGGGCCGAGGGCAAACGCAGGTGGGGGTCCAGGAAACGGGAGTTGACACAACGCAGCTCCACTATCCAACTGCCCTCGCCTGCCGGGGCCTGGCCGCGGCCATAGGCGGTCATGGACTTTATCAAGACGCGACTCCTTGGGCCCGCTCCTGCTTTAGCTGCCACAGATAGCGCCCGCGCAGGCCCTTGAGCAGGCGGCGTATCCCTTCTCCGGCGTAATCCGGATAGGTCCAGGGCAGGGCATGAAATTGGCCGTGGTGAAACCACAGGGTCAGCTCGGCCCAACACCCCTCGGCGATGGCCAGGCGGTGCCCCTGGGGCTTGCTGGAGGCCAGCACCAGGGAGTCGGCGCTCAAGAGGCCGGGGTCCAGGTTGACCCGGCGGCGCCCCTCGCGGGCCAGCTCGGTTTCCAGGGCCATGCAGGCGCGCTTGACCTCGGCCAGGGCCAGGGCCGAAACCAGATGACCAAAGCCGGCCAGGCGCCGGGTCAGAGGGCCGCCCATCTCCGGAGCGTAGTAGTCGGTTTGCGCAAAGGCCAAAGGCCGGCTCAGGTAATCAAGGGGCCCGAAGCTCTGGGCCAGACGGCGCACCGCCTGGGCGCGGGGCTCCTCATCGGCCGCCAGGAGGCTAACCAGCAAACGCGCGTTCGGCGAGGTCTGGGCCATGGGTTCCCCCGGCGCGGCCCATTGCCGCAGGGGTTAGGGCCGGCCCACGCTGTGGTAGGTCAGGCCTTCGCCCCGCACCCGCTGGGGGCTGTAAACGTTGCGCAGGTCCACCACCACCCGCCCGGCCATGGCGGCCTTGACCCGCGACCAATCCAGGGTGCGAAACTGGTTCCACTCAGTCATGAGCAGAAGCAGATCAGCCCCCTGGGCGGCGTCATAGGCGTTGTCGCAGTAGACCAGGCCGCTCAGATATTTCTGTGACTCCTCGATGCCCGCGGGGTCAAAGGCGCGGACCACGGCCCCGGCCTTTTGCAGGGCCGGCAGTATCACCAGGCTGGGGGCGTCGCGCATGTCGTCGGTATTGGGCTTGAAGGTCAACCCCAGGCAGGCGATGGTCTTGCCCTTGAGTTCTCCACCCAGGGCGGCCTTGATCTTCTCCACCATCACCAGGCGCTGCTGGTGGTTGACATCCATCACCGCCTCCACGATGCGGAAACGGTAGCCCTTGTCCGCGGCCAGGGAGGCGATGGCCGCCGTGTCCTTGGGAAAGCAGGAGCCGCCGAAGCCCGGGCCGGCGTGCAGGAATTTCGACCCGATGCGCTGGTCCAGACCCATGCCCTTGGCCACCACGTTGACATCGGCCCCCACTAGCTCGCAGATGTTGGCCATCTCGTTGATGAAGCTGATCTTGGTGGCCAGAAAGGCGTTGCTGGCGTACT
>JAKAGJ010000420.1 GCA_021815655.1 Deltaproteobacteria bacterium
GGCTTGGTCAACGCAAAGGCTAGTATCCATCTAGAGCTTGGCGGGTCAGACTCCTGGGCCGCCCGCCTCCCACAGGCGCTGGTTGACCTGTTTGCGGGTGGCTGGCGAGGCCTCCAGCACCACCCGCTTGAGCTGGGCGGCTGGGAAGGGCAGCACCCCGGCGCCGGCCGCGCCGGCCAGCAGCGCCAGGTTGGCGCCCTTGGCCGCGCCGGCGGCGGCCGCCAGGCCGGCGGCGTCCAGGCATATCAGGCGCACTCCGTGGGCCGCCAGGGCCTTCTGGGCTTCCGGGGAGAGGAAACCGGCGTCGGGGGCGTTGACCACCGCCGCGCCGCCGGAGCGCAGGAAGCCGAAGTTGCGCACCGCCTCGCCGGGATCCAGGGACAAGAGCAAATCAGCCTGGCCCATGGCCACCAGGGGACCGGCGAAGTCGCCGATCTTGAGGTGGCTTATCACCGAGCCGCCGCGCTGGGCCATGCCGTGCACCTCGCTGATGAGCACCCGGCCGCCCAAGGCCTGGGCGCCCAGGGCCAGCATGCGCGTCACGAATAGCACCCCCTGGCCGCCCACCCCGGCCACCACCGCCTGCCAACCCTGGTCCTTGTTCTTTGTTGCCATCATGGTCCAGGACTCCTTGTCAGGCCGGCTGGCCGGTTGGGGCCGCCTGAGACGATTGCACGATGGCCGCTTGTTGGCAGACGTGCAGGCACAGGCCGCAGTCCACGCACCAGGCGCGGTCCACGCTCATCTGCCCATCCGCGCCCCGGGCCAGGCCCGGGCAGGCGAACCAGGTGCCGCACAGGCCGCAGGCGGTGCAGCCTCGCGCCGGCTCCAGCACCATGGTGCCCGTGGGGCAGACCGCGGCGCACAGCCGGCAGGAGGTGCATTTTTTCTTGTCCACCTTGACGCGGGCCTTGCCCGTGCGCTTGAGCGCGCCGGCCGGGCAGATGGCCACGCAGCGGCCGCAGTCGGCGCAGGCCTTCAACTGGGGCGAGAAGACCGGCGCCGCCGCCGGGGCCGGGGCCAGCACCGTCACCGGCACCCGCCGGGGTATGGCCAGGCCCCGGTCCTTGGCCACGCAGGCGTGGCGCGCGATGACCACGGCCACCCCGCCCTCGGGCTTGGCGGCATGGCGCTTGGCCCGGCGCAGCACCTTGAAGAACTCAGGCAGATCGTAGGGGTCGGCCTGCTCTATCTGGCTCACCCCGCAGCCCCGCACCAGCCCCAGCAGGTCCACGCGCCGGCCGGGATGGCCGTCGGCGGTCAGCCCGGTTTCGGGAGTGGGCTGCATGCCGGTCATGCTGGTGGTTTCGTTGTCCAGGATCAGGAGCACGAAGCGGGCGCCGTTGTGCACGGCGTTGAGCAGCCCTGGCGTGCCCGAATGATAAAAGGTGGAGTCGCCGATGGTGGCCACCACCGGTTGGGCGCGGCCTTCCAACTGGTGCACCCGGCTCAAGGCCGCCGCGAAGGTGAGGCTGGCCCCCATGTCGTGGCAGGTGTCCACCGCCCCCTGGTTCATGCCCAGGGTGTAGCAGCCGATGTCGCCGGGATAGATGCCGGTGGGGAAGACCCGGCGCATGGCGAAGAAGGCGGCGCGGTGGGCGCAGCCGGCGCACAGGTTGGGCCGCCGCGGCGGGGCCTGGTCGGGCACGGCCAGCAAGCGGCCCCGGGGCCGGGGAGCCTTGATCTTGGCCTGTTTGAGCGCCCGCTCCAGCACCTCGTGAAGCGCGTCGGGGGTCAGCTCGCCGGCACTGGGCACGTGGCCGCTGTAGCGTCCCCACAGGCGTTCGCGCTGGGGCGACAAGAGCTCCAGCAGCGGCTCGGTCTCCTCCAGCACCAGCACCCGGGCGCAGGAAGCCAGCAAGCGCTCAACCGGCGCCAGGGGCAGGGGATAGGGCACGGCGGTTTGCAGGAAGGGGATGGGTCCGTCCGCCACGGGCAGGCCCAGCTCGGCGAGCACGTCGCGGGCCAGGGCCGCGGCCACGCCCGACGACAAAATGCCCAGGGGGGCCTTCTTGGCCAAGGGCTGGCAATGCCAGGTGTTCAGGGCCGGGTCAGCGGCCACCTGCTGGGCCATGGCCGCCAGCTTGTGGTTGAGCTTGTGGTGCAGGGCCAGGCGCATCTTGGGGATGGCGGCCCAGCGGAAGGGATCGCGCTGGAAGTTGGCGGGCCGCTTGAGGGCCAAAGGTTTTTTCAGCGCGATGTCCTGGCGGGCGTGGCAGACCCTGAGCGTGGGTCTGAGCATCACCGGTATCTCGTACTGCTCGCTCAAGGCAAAGGCCGGGGCGATGAGGCTCTTGGCCTGCGCCGGGCTGTCGGGGTCGAAGACGGGCAGCTTGGCGAAGTGGGCCAATAAGCGGCTGTCCTGTTCGGTCTGGGAGGAATGGGGGCCGGGGTCGTCGGCGCTTATGATGATGAAGCCGCCGATCACCCCGATGTAGGCCGCGCTCATCACCGGGTCCAGGGCCACGTTGAGCCCCACCTGCTTCATGGCGCAGGCGCTGCGCTTGCCGGTGTAGGCCGCGGCCAGGGCCGTCTCCAGGGCCACCTTCTCGTTCACCGACCACTCGCAGTAGGGCGGCGTGGCCATCTCCTGGCCGAAGCGCACCACCGCCGGCATTATCTCGCTGGAGGGCGTGCCGGGGTAGGCGGTCATGAAGTGCAGGCCGGCTTCAACCAGCCCGCGGCCTATGGCCTCGTTGCCGAGGAGTATCTGCTGCTTGGGGGTGGATTTCACGGCAGCCTTCCTGGGGATTTTAGGTTGGAGCCCCGCGCGGAACCTACGGCTTTTAGCCTACCCATTAGCCTCCGCCGGGCGCAAGGTGTTTTGTGCGCTTGCGCAGGAACGCGGCCTTACGCCAATTGCTTCTGCATCCACACCACGTCGAAGTCCTGGCCATGCTTGCGCCCCACCCGCACGAAGCGCCCGGCCTCCACGAAGCCCTGACGCCGGTGGAAGCGTTGGCTGCCTTGGTTGTGGGAGCTGATGGCGGCCAGCAGGCTGTCCACGCCCATGGCGCGGGCTTGGCGCTCAAAGTAGGCCAGCATAACGGCACCCAGCCCCTGGCCGGTGTGCCCCGGCAGGATGAAATAGGCGATTTCGGCCGCCCGGCGGAAGGAATCCAGCAGGTTGTAGGGCCGCAAGAAGCCCATGCCCACCACCTGGCCGTCTCTGTGCCGTATGGCCGCCGTGGGGTAGCCATGGGTCACTTCCTGCAAGCGGTCGAAGAACTGGTACCCCACCTCGCTTTCGGCAAAGGCGGCCATGCTGCTGGCGATGAAATAATTCATGATGTCCAGCACCCCCTCGCGGTTGTCGGGGGAGATGGGTTCCAGGCAGTAGAGCCCCGCCATGCCTTGGGCACCACGCACGGCTAGAAAAACTGCAAAAATCCGTTGGCGAAATACACCAGGCCGCAGGCGCCCACGCCCAGGCCCAGCAGCCACACCGGCTTTTGCTTGAGCAGGGCGGCGATGGATGAGAGCAATATGCCGATCTGCAAGAAAATCAAAGCCATGCCAAAGGCCTGCGAATGCTGTTGCGCCTGGTCGCGCACGCCTTCCAGGCGCTTGGCCTCCTTGGATATCTCGGCCTTTT
>JAKAGJ010000421.1 GCA_021815655.1 Deltaproteobacteria bacterium
AAAGCCGAGGGCCGGCCCGGTTCGCCGGCCCTCGTTATTGGGGGGCGCGTCCGTTCGCGCTTACTCTCGAGGAACCTTCTTGTCATTTCGACCGGAGGGAGAAATCTTTCTTCACCGCCGGGATGATGAGGCAGTACTCCCCCGGGGCCGGGGGCGCGCCAACCGGGGCCGGGCTCATCGCCGCAGGTCCTCAAGCACCTGGCGGGTGCTGTGCAGCATGTACTCCAGGTCGTCGGCGCTCAACCAGTGCTGGAAGGGGAACGACACCATGTGGTCGAAGAAGTCGTCGGCCCCGGGGCAGACGGCCCGGCCGAAGCCGTTCTTGGCGTAGAGGGGGTAGCGGTACAGGGGGCGGTACTGCACCACGCACTTTATCAGCCTGTCGTAGGCCATGCGTTCCATGAACTGGTCGCGCAGGCCCGGGCGGCCGTCCTCGTCAAAATAGGCGGCCAGCAGGTGATAGGTGTGGCGGGTGGTCGCCACGCGGTGGAAGCGCAGCTCGGGGTATTGCCTCAGGCCGTCGATGAAGGTCAGGGCGCGGGCGCGCTTCTCGGCGTTCATCTGGTCGATGCGCCTTAAGAGCGCCACGCCCAGGGCGCTCTCCACCTCGCCCAGGCAGTAGTTGCTGGGCCACAGGCCCGGCCGGGGCAGGTCCACGTCGCCCATGGCCGGGGTCCAGTAGTTGGCGCGCTCGGCCGGGTAGGGGCAGTGGCCGTTGTGCCGAAGCTGGGGCACCAGGGCGGCCCGCGCCGGGTCCTGGACCACCAGCATGCCGCCCTCGCCCAGGGTGGTGACGTTCTTGTGAGAGTGGAAGGAAAACACCCCCAGGTCGCCGAAGGTGCCGGCCTTGGTTCCCGCCACCTCGGCGCCCAGGGCCTGGGCCACGTCCTCCACCACGATGAGGCCATGCTGGCGGGCCAGGTCCATGATCTCCGGCATCTCGGCGGCATAGCCATAGAGGTGCGCCACCACCACCACCTTGGTGCGGGGGGTGAGCTTGTCGGCGATCATTTGGGCCGTGGTCACCCGGGTGGCCGGGTCGCAGTCGGCCCACACCAGGGCGCCGCCCTGCTTGGCGAAGGGATAGGCGCTGGAGGTGAAGGTGTGCGCCGGCACGATCACCTCGTCGCCGGGTGAAAGCTCACAGAGCTGGGCGGCCAATTCGAGGGCGCAGGTGGCGTTCATGGTGGCGAAGCAGCGGGGCGCGCCGATGTATTGCGCGAAGGCCGCCTCGAATTCCTTGAGGTGGCGCCCCTGGGTGAGCGGGTCGGCCTCCTGCATCACCCTGGCCACCAGCTCCACCTCCGCCGGGGTGTAGCGGTGGGCGCGGCCGCTGAAGGGTATGCGGTAGACCGGCTCGGGGCGCATGGCTACATGGCCCGAAAGAGCGCGGCCATCTTGGCCGGGGTGAGGATGGCCTTGAAATCGTCGCCCAGGTGGTTGCTCAGGGGTTTCTCGTGCACGATGCAGGAGGCGTGGAGCTTGGCTATCTGTTCCTCGCTCAGCTTGGCGCCCAGCCCCGTGGGCAGGACGATGCCCTGCGCCCGGGCCATGGCCGTGAACTCGGCGTGCTCGGCCGGGTAGTACTCGGCCAGGGGCCCCATGGCCAGACAGTTGGCCAGGCCATGGTGAACGCCCAGCACCACGCTTAGCCCGGCTGACAGCGGGTGCACCAGGCCGGTGTTGCCGGCCGCCGCCCCGCCCATGAGGCTGGCGATCATCAGCTTCTCGCGGCTAGCCTGGTCCTGCATGTCGCCTTGCAAAAAGACCTGGCGGCACAGCTCGATGGCCTTCTCGGAGTAGGCGTCCACGATGCCGTTGCGGGTGCGGCCGTTGAGGGTTTCCATGCAGTGGAAATAGGTGTCCAGGCCGGTGTGGAAATACTGCTCGCGGGGCACCGTGGCCGTCAGCTCCGGGTCCAGGATCAGCTGGTCGAAGACGCTATGGTCGCTGTTCATGCCCAGCTTGACCCCGGTCTCATAGTTGGTCAAGACGCAGGTGCGGCTGGTTTCCGAGCCGGTGCCCGAGAGGGTGGGCACGCCGATCTTGTACACCCCCGGCACCTTCACCAGGTCCCAGCCCTGGTAGTCCGAGGCCTGGCCGCCGTTGGTCAGAAGGTTGCTCACCGCCTTGGCCATGTCCAGGGTGGCCCCGCCGCCCATGCCCACGATCACCGCCGGCAGGCCGCCCAGGTCGGAGCGCAGGCCGGCGGCCACCTGGTCCACCTGGCCGGTGCTGGGCTCGTGGGTGGTGTCGATGAAGACCAGGCGGTCCATGGCCCGCCGGGGCAGCTTGTCCAGGGGGGCGGTGTGACCGGCGAAGAAATGGTCCACCAGATAGACCACCGGCCCGGCCGGCACCCGGGGGTCAGTGCGCAGCACCTCCTCCACCCGGCCCAGGGCGCCCGCCCCAAAGAGATAGCTGGCCACGTTGCGGATGGCTTTCATGCGTCAACCCCTTACGCCTATTTCAGGCGGCTGTATTCGGCCATGAGCCCCTGGTAGACCTGATCGTCGCTTTCGGCGCGCTCGATCTCCGGCCAGCGCTCCAAAGGCATTTTGACATACAGGGGGAAGGCGCGGAAGAGCCCCTTGAGCTCGGCCTCGCTCATGCCCCGGGGCGTGAAGTGCACCCGGCTGATGTTGCTCACCTCGTAGGCCGGGTCCAGGCCTTCTTCCTCGCAGATCTGGCGGATGGGCGTGCCCTTGTAGGGTTCCAGGAGCGTCACCGAGAAGGAGGTGGGCGCCGCGGCCCGGTTCAGCTCGATGGTGTCGAAGATGGCGGCGCGGTCCTCCCGGGGCAGGCCAATGATGTTGTAGGCCGAGGTGCGTATGCCGTATTTGGCCACCAGGTGGAAGGCCTTGATGAGGGTGTTGTCCGACATGTGCCGGTTCATCACCTCGCGGCGGATGCGGGGATTGCCGCTCTCGATGCCCATGGCGAAGGTGCGGCAGCCCATGGCCTTGAGTATCTTGACCTTTTCCTCGCTGATGCTCTCGGCGCGGGCGTAGATCAAAAAGGGCAGGCCGATGCTCCGCTGGTAGGCGGCGGCGTATTGCTCCAGGTAATCGGTGCGCAGGGCCGAGAAGTCCTCGTCCCAGAAGCGGATGAAGTCGAAGCCGTAGCGGTCGATGAGCTCTTTGAGCTCGGCGATGCCCTGGGCCACGGGTTTTACCCGGTGGTAGGCGCCCAGGCCCCGGTACTTGGCCTTGAGCACCCCGTTGACGCAGTAGGAGCAGTTGAAGGGACAGCCCCGGCTCAGCTCGTAGTTGAGCATCTTGTAGCGCTGCCCGTCAAAGGGGCGAAAGAAATGGATGGGGTCGTAGAGGCTGAAGTCCGGCACCGGCAGGCTGGCCAGGTCGGTCAAGGGCGCCGGCGTATTGCGGAACTCCGTGCCCCGCCACTTGCCCCACAGGCCGGGGATGCCCGCCGGCGAGCCGCCGTTGTCCAGGGCCTGGAGCAGTTGGCGCAGGGCGTTCTCGCCCTCGCCCACGCACAGGAAATCCACCGCCGGGTGGGCAAAGGCCTCCTGGGGCAAGAGGATGGCGTGGATGCCGCCGGCCACCACCGTGAAACCGAACTCCCGCTTCAAGG
>JAKAGJ010000422.1 GCA_021815655.1 Deltaproteobacteria bacterium
AGCACCCGTCGCCCGTTGGGTGACGTCTATTGTGATGCTGGCCCTTGGTCTGGGGGTGGGGTGGGGACCCTCCCCGGCCTGGGCCGAGGACAGCCCCGCTCCGGGGGCCAACGCCCAGGCCGAGCAACCCGGGCAGGCCAAGAAACCACTCAAGCTCGATGACGTCACGGTGCGCGGCGACACCACACTGGAGGGTTTGCAGGCCACCAGCGCCACGGTCTTGGACCACAGCGAGATCGTGGACCGTATCTTCGTCACCCCCCTGGACATCGTGAAACAAACCCCGGGCGTGACCATCAATCAGTACCACCAGGCCGGCACGGCATCAGCCTTTCAGATGCGCGGCTTCACCAGTTGCTCTCATGGCCCCGACGCCGCCATCTTCCTGGATGGCATACCGCTTAATGAGACTGATGGCTATGCCGACACCAACATAATCATCCCCGAGGAGATCGAGCGGGTGGAGATCGTCAAGGGACCGGCCTCGGCGCTGTATGGCAACTATGCCAGCGCCGGCTCCTTGGCCTTCACCACCATCAAACAGGGCGACTTCACCCGTCTGAAGATGCAATACGGCAGCTTCAATACCGAGGATATGGTGGGCGTGCTGGCCCGCCGTGACGGCAACCTGGACCACGTCTACGCCGGCGAGATATACCATACCGACGGACGCCAGAACAACTCCAGCTGGGACAAGCAGAATGGCGCGGCCCGCTGGACCTACAAACTCAATGAGAACCTGGACGCCACCCTGGGGGTGCGGGCCTTCAATTCCCGCTGGGACTCCCCGGGCTACATCAACCAAAGGGTCTATGACTCCAACCCCAGCCAGGCGGTCAACGATGTCAACGGCGGCTGGAAAAAACGCGAGGAGGCGCGCGGCGACATTCGCTACAAACTCAACGATAACTCCAAGCTGATGGTCTACCTATGGCACGTGCAGCAAGACTTCGACCGCCTGTACCAGAACTGGGTTTCGCCCGCGCAAAAGGTGGGCAGCAACTACGGCGATGAGCGCTTTTTTCAACGGCAGGTTTCAGGCACCGGCCTGTCCTACAACTACCTGGGCAAGATACTGGAGCGTGATACCCGCTTCGTGCTGGGCCTGGACTGGATGAAGGAGTTCGAATACCGCGAGCGCTGGAACCTGGTGGTGGGCAACGGCCGCACCCGGGGCAGCAAGTACCAAGACTTCGACATCGACCTCTACACCACCTCCCTGTTCACCGAGGCCAACTATCAGATATTCAAGCCTCTGCGTCTGGTGGTGGGTGGCCGTTACGACATGTTCACCGGCCACCTGAACGAGCGTATCCCTTCAGGGCAATACGACAGCGACGGTCCCAATCTCTTCAGCCCCAAGGCCGCCCTGATCTTCACCGTGGTGGATAACTGGGACCTTTACGCCAACTACGGCAAGGGCTTCGCCCTGCCTCGCGACCGTGACCTGTGGAAGCGCTCCTACCTGGACCCGGCCATCCGTTACCAGTATGAGACGGGATTGAAGGCCAAGCCGGTCAAGTGGAGCGACTTCGGCCTGGCCTTGTGGCGGCTGGACACCAACAACGACTTCCAGCCCATGCTGAGCGACCCCAACACCCTGGAGAACGCCGGCGAGACCCGCAGGCAGGGCGTGGAGGCCGAGGCCAACTTCTATCCCATCAAGAACGTGCGCCTGCATGTTGACTACGCCTATCTGGACACCGAGTACCTCAAATTCGTGGACGCCGGCAGGGACCGCGCCGGCAACGTGCTGGCCGGCGTGCCGCATAACGTCTTCAATGCCGAAGTTAGCTACCAGCCCCAGCTAGGCCTAGGGGCCAGGCTCAACTATCGTTACGTCACCGACTGGTGGGTGGACTCGGCCAACACGGTCAAGGCCGACGGCTTCGACACCGTCAACGCCCAGGTCTCTTACCGCTTCGACAAGCGCTACAAGCTGGCCCTGGACGTCATCAACGTCCTGGACCACAAGTACGCCGAGTATGTGGGCTTCACCAACGGAGAAAAGACCTACGCCCCGGCCGACCCCCTGTCGGCCTACCTCACCCTGACCATTGACTGGTAAACAAAGGAGCTAACGATGAAAAGATATATCGCTTTGATGACCATTTTGTTGGCTGGTCTGTTGGCCTCCTGCCCGGCGGCCCTGGCCCACGACATGTGGCTGACCGTGGACAATCCCCATGTGAACAAACCCCTGCACATCATGGCCGGCTACGGCCACGCCTTCCCCCAGAGCCAAGGCACCGAGAAGGAGCGCCTGGTGCCGGTGAGCGTGATCGGCCCCCAGGGCAAGCTGGAAACCAAGCCCGGCGACAAGCTGGACTTTTTGACCACCGCGCCCCTGGCCAAGGGATCCTATGTGGTGACGGGCGGACGCTCGCCCCAGTGGTACACCAAGACCCCCGAAGGCTATAAGGACGCTACCAAGAACCAGGTGCCCGGCGCCCTGGGCTGCCTGCGCTCGGCCAAGTACGTCAAGGCCGTGGTCAACCTGGGGGGGGCCGTGGATGATGTGTCCAAGCCCGTGGGCCAAACCCTGGAGATCGTGCCCCTGGCCAATCCGGCAACCATCAAGGCCGGCGGCGAGCTGCCTATTCAGGTGCTTTTCGAGGGCAAGCCTTTGGCCAGTGCCGACGTGCGTGCCACCTTTGCCGGCTTCACCAAGGAGGGTGAGTCCTTCGCCTTTGCCGGCCACACCGGCAAGGAGGGCAAGGCCATGGTCAAGCTTTGGCACCCCGGCTTGTGGCTGGTAGTGGCCAAGCATGATATCCCCTTCCCCAACCCTGCCGAGTGCGACAAGGATATGCACGCGGCCACCCTGACCTTTGAAATCAAATGAGCCTCAAGGCAAACCTCAACCTGTCCGGTCCCGGCCCTAGGCCGGGGCCGGGCCCGCTGCAAAAGCTCATGACCTGGGCGGCCGTGGCCTGGCTGCTGTTCGTGCCTTCAACAGCGGCCCTGGCCCATGGCGTGGAGATTACCTCGGGGACCAGCCAGGCGGCTTGGATCAGGGCCGGTTATGCCGGCGGCGAGCCCATGGCCTTCGCCAAGGCGCGTGTCCTTGATCCCCAAGGCCAGACCTACCAGGTGGGCAACGCCGATGCCTTGGGACGCTTCGCCTGGTTGCCCGACCGCCCCGGCCAATGGCAAGTGGCCGTGGAGGACGGCATGGGCCACCGGGGGGAACTGACCATCAACGCCGATCAGGCAGGCTCTCCCCAACAGGCCCAAGCCGCGGATGACATGCATGACATCCCCCAGCTCTACCGGGTCGTCTGGGGGCTTTCCCTGATCTTCTGGCTATCGGGCCTGAGCTTTTGGTGGAGGGGCCGCAGAAGACGGGTTCATCCGGGATCGAGGAAATAAGGTGCGCGTCTGCGTGATCGACGGGCAGGGTGGTGGCATGGGCAGCGTCATCGTCCGCCGGATAAAGGAAGAATATGGCGAGGACGTGGAGATATTTGCTCTGGGCACCAATGCCATCGCCACGGCCAACATGATGAGGGCGCACTCTAACCGTGGGGCCTCGGGGGAAAGCGCCATCCTGGTGAGCATACAAGAGGCCGACGTGATCGTGGGCCCC
>JAKAGJ010000423.1 GCA_021815655.1 Deltaproteobacteria bacterium
CCCCTCGACCCGTACTTGCCCAGCGGCGGGCACGCCGCCCTGCCCGTGCAATTTCTGAAAACCTTAAACGGGAGCCTCCGGCGCGGGCCAGGGGGAAGGCGGCCCTCGACCCGTAATTGCCCAGCGGCGGGCACGCCGCCCCCGCCCGTGCAATTTCTGGAAACCTTGAACGGGAGCCTCCGGCGCGGGCCAGGGGGAGGGCGCCCCTCGACCCGTAATTGCCCAGCGGCGGGCACGCCGCCCGCCCTGGTATATAATCAGGCATGGAAATCACCCTCAAAGCTCCGGCCAAGGTCAACCTGAGCCTGTTGGTGCTGGGCCGCCGCCCCGACGGCTACCACGAGCTTATGACCCTGATGCAGCCCTTGAGTCTGGCCGATGAGTTATGCCTCAGCGACCAGGCCTCGGGGCTGGAGTTTTCCTGCGACGACTCGGCCCTGCGGGAAAACAACCTGGTGACCCGGGCCGCTAGCGCCTATTTTCAGGTCCTGGGCCGCCAGCCCCGGGCGCGGCTGCACCTCAGCAAACGGGTGCCGGTGGCCGCCGGCCTGGGCGGCGGCTCCTCCGACGCCGCCGCGGCCCTGGTGGGGCTCAACCTGCTGCACGGCCGGGCCCTGGCCCCGGAGCAACTCCTGGGTTTGGCCCGGGGCCTGGGCGCCGACGTGGCTTTTTTTCTGGGCGGGGTCACCGCCCTGTGCAGCGGCGTGGGCGACCGTGTGCAGCCCTGGCCGGATTTTCCCCTGCTGCACTACGTGCTGGTCAACCCGGGCGTGGCCGTCTCCACGGCCTGGGTCTATGGCCAATTTGATTTGGCGTGGACAAACCGCCGTGGGCGCAATAGAATAAGTCGCCCCAACAAACGTTCTCTTCCAACGGGCGAGATTCTGGTCAACGATCTGGAGTTGGTGACCCTGGAGGCCCACCCGGAATTGGCCAGGATCAAGCGGGTCTTGCTGGAGGAGGGGGCTTGGGGGGCGTTGATGTCCGGCAGCGGGCCCACGGTCTTCGGCGTGTTTGCCGAGGCCGAGGCCGCTGGCCGCGCGGCCCGGAGCCTTGAGGCCCGGGGCGGCTGGTGGGTGCGGGCCTGCCGCGGTATCGGGGCCTAGAGGGGCCTGGTGAGGGGGCGATCATGGATGTCACCGAGGTCAGGGTCTTCCCCGTGGACGAGGATAGGCTCAAGGCATACGCCACCATCACCCTAGACCGCTGTTTTTTGGTGCGGGACCTGAAGGTCATTATGGGGCACAAGGGGCTGTTCGTGGCCATGCCCAGCAAGCGCCGCAAGGACGGCACCTATCAGGACACCGCCCACCCCCTGAACAGCGAGACGCGGCGCATGATCGAGGAGAGGGTCCTGGGCGAGTATTATCGCCAGCAGGAACAAGGGGGAGAGTCGCTGGCCAGCTAGGCCCCGGCGCGGCCGGGGGTGGACAGCCAAGGGTTCGGCCGACCCGGGGGTTTCGCGCCCTCCGGCGGGGTATTGGTATTGCCCATCCAGGTGGCCGGGTGCCGGCCCCTGGTTTGGCCCGGCCGCGCGGCCGGGTAACTTCGCATCCCTGCTGGGGTGTCGTCAAGCGGTAAGACACGGGTCTTTGGAACCCGCATTCGCAGGTTCGAATCCTGCCACCCCAGCCATTTGTTCACGGGCCTGGCGCCCCGGGCTTTGTGCCCCCGGCGCGGGCCGACGGAGCAGGCGACCCCCGGGGTCGCCCGAGGCAGCGGCCATGTTCAACAAACTCAAGGTATTCACCGGCAACTCCAACCCCCTTCTGGCCGAGGAGATCTGCCATTATCTGCACCTGCCCCTGAGCCAGGCCGTGGTGCGGCGCTTCAGCGATGGCGAGGTCTTCGTGGAACTGGGCGAGAACGTGCGCGGGGCCGACATCTTCGTCATCCAGTCCACCAGCCCGCCGGTCAACGACACGCTGATGGAACTGCTCATCATGATCGACGCCTTCAAGCGCTCAAGCGCCCGGCGGGTGACGGCGGTGATCCCCTACTACGGCTACGCCCGCCAGGACCGCAAGGTGGCCCCCCGGGTGCCCATCACCGCCAAGCTGGTGGCCGATCTGCTGACCACCGCCGGGGCCGGGCGGGTGCTGTGCCTGGACCTGCACGCCGGCCAGATCGGCGGCTTTTTCGACATCCCCGTGGACCACCTATTCGCGGCGCCGGTGATCCTGGACTACCTGCGCAAGCACCTCTCCGGCGAGGCGGTGATCGTCAGCCCCGACGCCGGCGGCGTGGAGCGCGCCCGGGCCATCGCCAAGCGGCTACAGGCCGGGCTGGCCATCATCGACAAGCGCCGCGAGCGGGCCAACGAGGCCAAGGCCATGAACATCATCGGCGAGGTGCAGGGCAAGCTGGCCGTGGTCATGGACGACATGATCGACACCGCCGGCACGCTCACCGAGGCCGCCAAGGCGCTCAAGGACCACGGCGCCAGCGAGGTCTGGGCCTGCGCCACCCACGCCGTGCTCTCGGGGCCGGCGGTGAGCCGGCTCAAAGACAGCCCCATCAGCCGCGTGGTGGTGACCAATACCGTGCCCCTGCGCGAGGAGGCCGTGGCCACCGGCAAGATCGTGCCGCTGTCCGTGGCCCGGCTTTTGGGCGAGGCCATCCGCCGCATCCATATGGAGGATTCGGTAAGTTCCTTGTTTGTTTAGCCTTGGGGGCCGTGGGCCCCTCGGGAAAACATTTGCCTTTTGTGAAAAACTACATTATCATGCCCTGACTTTAGAGGCCGCGTGCAAGCGCCGCGGCCGGCTGGAGGCGATTGCACACCATGGAACAGATACCTCTCTCGGCGGCTATTCGTACTGGCAGCGGCAAGAGCGTGACCCGCAAGCTGCGTGCCGCCGGCCAGATTCCCGCCGTAATCTACAGCGCCGGTCACCCGGCCGAAATCCTGACCGTGGCCCAGAACGACCTGGAGAAGGTCCTGCGCCAGGTATCCGGCGACACGGCCTTCCTGTCGCTCCAGATCGACCAGGCCGAGCCCCGCATGGCGGTGCTGCGCGAGTTGCAGGCCGACTACATGGGGCGCAAGACCCTGCACGTTGACTTCTACGAGGTCAAGGCCGACCAGAAGATCACCCTGGAGGTGCCGCTGGAGTTCACCGGCGTGGCCAAGGGCGTCAACCTGGGCGGCGTGCTCACCGCGGCCCTGCACAGCGTGCATCTGCGCGCGCGCATGGCCGACATGCCCGAGAGCATCAGCGTGGACGTAAGCGCCCTGGGTCTGGGAGACGGCATCCACCTGGCGGAACTGGCCCTGCCCGCTGGCGTGGAGGCGGTTTACGACGAAAACGACGTGGTGGTGCACTGCGTGGAGCCCAGCGAGGGCAAGGCGGGGGCCGAGGCGGGCCAGGGCGCCGAGGCCGAGGCCGAGTAGCGCGTTTTGGCCAAGGACGAGGGGCTGCCCGCGGGCCCGGTCCTGCTCTTGGGCCTGGGCAATCCCGGGGCCCAATACGCGGGCACCCGCCACAACCTGGGCTTCATGGTGGTGGCGGAACTGGCGGGGCGGCTGGGCGCGTCCCTGACGCGCAAGGGGCTAAATAGCCTCTGGGGCGAGGGGCGCCTTGGTGGG
>JAKAGJ010000424.1 GCA_021815655.1 Deltaproteobacteria bacterium
CCCCAGTTGAGCCCCTCGGAGACGGCCTGGCTGGAGGACCACAAGGTGGTCATCTTGGGTGTTGCGCAGGATTACCCTCCACTGGATTTCGTCTCCGCCCAGGGGATTCATCAGGGATTGGCGGCGGAATACCTGCGTCTGTTGGAAAAGCGCCTGGGCATCCGCATCCAGGCGGTAAGCGCCTTCGCCTGGGCCGACATGCTGGAAAAGGTGAAACAGAAGGAACTGGCGGGCGTGGCCTGCATCGCCCAGAGCGAGGACCGCCAAGGCTATCTAAAATTCAGCAAGCCTTATTTCTATAGCCCCTACATGGTCTTCACCAGACAGGACCACCCCGCCATAACCCACCTCAAGGATCTGGCCGGCCAGACCGTGGCCGTGGAGGACGGTTTTTACCTGCACGGCCGGCTGCTAGAGCAATACCCCCAGATCAAGCTGCTGACCGTGCAGGGCACCCGCGCGGCCCTGGAAGCGGTGGTGGAAGGCAAGGCCCAGGCCTACGTGGGCAATCTTTTGGTGGCGGAACACATCATAAAACGCGATGCGCTGCCGGATATTAAGATAGCTTGCACGGCCCCCTGGCCGGGCGCGCAATTGCGCATCGGCGTCCGCCAGGATTGGCCGCAATTGGTCGCCATCTTCGATAAAGCCCTGGACACCATCACCACCCAGGAGCAGGCGGAGATCAACAGCAAATGGCTGGCACCCCAGTCAGCCACCTTGTCCGACTCCGTGGCCATGGCCCTCACACCCAAGGAAAGGGCTTGGCTGGAAAGCCACAAGCTGCTGCGCCTGGGGGTGGACCCCAACTGGGCGCCCTTTGAGTTCATTGGCCAGGACAAGACCTACTCGGGGATGGCTTCCGATTACACGCGCATCTTGGCCGACAAGCTGGGCATCGAGATCAAGGCCGTGCCGGACCTGAGCTGGCCCCAGGCCCTGGATCAGGCCAAGGCCGGCGAGATCGACATCTTTGCTTGCATCGCCGATACCCCCGAGCGAAGCAAGTTTTTGAGTTTCACCAAGCCGTACCTGACATTTCCCATGGTCATCGTGACCCAAAACGACGCCCCTTTCATAACCAGCCTGGAGGACCTCAAAGGCAAGACCGTGGCCGTGGGAAGGGGGCATGCCTCACACGAGCTGCTGGCGGCCAACCATTCCGAGTTGATCCTCAAGCCGGTGGACGACGTCAAACAGGGGCTCAGGGAGGTTAGCCAGGGCGCGGTGGATGCCTGCGTGGACAATCTGGCCACGGTGACCTATTTGACCAAGGAAGCCGGCCTGACCAATCTCAAGATAGCCGCCGCCGTGCCCTATTCCTACGACCTCTCCTTCGGCGTGCGCAAGGATTGGCCCGAACTGGTGGGAATCCTGGAAAAGGCCATGGCCACCATCAGCCCCAGCCAGAAAAGCAGCATCAACAATTCCTGGGTGTCCATGCGCTTCGAGCACGGAGTGGACTGGGTTTACGTATGGCGGATGATCGCCGCCATCGTGGGGGTCTCCCTGGCCATCATGGCGCTGTTTTTCTACTGGAACCGCAGCCTGCAACGAGTGGTGCGCCAGCGCCGTCAGGTTGAGGAGGCCTTGAGCAAGAGTGAGGCCCAGCTACGGTCACTGGTGGACAGCTCGGCCGATACCATAATCGTCATGGACACTGAGCGCCGTATCATCGATTGCAATCGTGCCTTCAGCGAACAATTTGGTTATCAGCGGCAGGAGGCCATCGGCCAGTCGGCGAGGTTGGTCCATCCCGACGACGAATCCTATGCCCGTTTTGGCGAGGAGGTCTATCCCCAGGTCAGGGATACGGGCTCCTGGCGGGGTGAGTGGCTTTACCAGCGCCGTGACGGCGGCAAGCTGCCCATGGAAAACGTCATGTCCGCCTATCGCGGGCCGGGTGGCGCCATAGTCGGCTACTCGGCGGTGATGCGTGACATAACCGAGCGCAAACAGGCTGAGGAAGAGCTGCTCAATTCCAAGCAGCGACTGGCGGAGATCATCGACTTTCTGCCCGACCCCACCTGGGTGGTGGACGACCAGGGCGTGGTGGTGGCCTGGAACCAGGCCCTGGTCGAGCTCAGCGGCATACCTGCCTCGGCCATGCTGGGTCAAGGCGACCACGCCTACGCGGTGCCGTTCTATGGCGAAAAAAGACCGATGTTGATCGATCTGGTCCGCCAGTGGGATGAGAGTTACAGCGACAAATACCCGTCCGTCCGGAAGGCGGGCCAGAGCCTCAGCACCGAGTCGTTCCATCCCCAGTGGGGTGAAAAGGGCACCTATCTTTCCGCCGTGGCCCGGGTGCTCAACGACTCTGCCGGCCGGGCGGCCGGGGCCATCGAGTCCCTGCGCGACATCACCGAACAGAAAATGGTGGAGAGCGCCCTGGAGGCGGCGCGTCATGAACTGGAGGACCGGGTTATCGAGCGCACCGCCGAGCTGGAGCAGGCCGTGCAGGCCTTGCGGGATGAGGTATCCGAACGCCAGCAGGTGGAGATATCCCTGCGCAAGAGCGAGGAGGAGCACCGGGCATTGCTCAACGCCTCGCCCAGCTGCATCATCGCTTACGACAACAAGGGCAGGGTCATCTACGTCAACCCCGCATTCACCCGCGTTTTTGGCTGGACGGCCCAGGAGGTGATCGGCAAGCGCATAGACTTCATACCCGAATCGGAGCGGGAAGCAGTCGCCAAGGCCCTGAAGAAGGTTTACGACATTGACGGCGACGTCTACTCCTTCGAATCCAAGCTGCGCATCAAACAGGGCCAGATCATAGACGTCAGCGTCAACATCGCCGTGTTTTTGGATGTGACGGGGGAACCGGTGGGCCTGTTGGCCGCCCTGGAAGATATCTCCGAACGCAAGCGCAACGAGGAGGAGCTGCGCCAGTACCGCGAGGAACTGGAGCATCTGGTGGAGGCCAGGACCGCCGAGTTGGCCGTGGCCATGGAAAGGGCCCAGGAGGCCGACCGCATCAAGTCGGCCTTCCTGGCCTCCATGTCCCACGAGTTGCGCACCCCCTTGAACTCCATCATCGGCTTCACCGGCATCATCCTCCAGGGGCTGGTGGGGCCGCTCAATGACGAGCAGGCCAAGCAGATGGGCATGGTGCAGCACAGCGCCCGCCACCTGCTCAGCCTGATAAACGATGTCCTGGACATCTCCAAGATTGAGGCGGGCCAGCTCAAGGTGGAGTCCGAACGCTTCGACATGGCCCAACTGGTGGCCGAGGTTCGCGACGTCCTACAGCCCTCGGTCGATAAAAAAGGGCTAGTGCTGGACTGCCGGTTGGACCCGCGGGTGGGCCAACTGGTGAGCGACCGGCGGCGGGTGGAGCAGATACTCATCAACCTGCTTAACAATGCCCTGAAGTTCACCGATCAGGGAGGCGTCTTTTTGGATTGCCGGATTGAGAACGGTTTGGTGGTAACCAGCGTCAGGGATACCGGAATCGGCATCAAGCCCGAAGACCAGGCCAAACTGTTTCAGCCCTTCCGGCAGATAGACACCGGCCTGGCTAGGCGCTACGAGGGCACCGGCTTGGGCCTGAACATATGCAAGAAGCTGGTGGATCTC
>JAKAGJ010000425.1 GCA_021815655.1 Deltaproteobacteria bacterium
GAAGACCTCGTGCATGCCCTGACGCTGGTTGGGGGCAAAGGTCACCTTGCCCATGATGCCCTGGAAGTCCTTGAGGGTTTCCATGGCCTTGACGAAGCTGTCGGGGGTCAGGTCCTTGCCGGCCCTTTTCAGGCCTTCCACCATGGGCTCGGCGAAGCCGAAGCCGGCGTAGAAGAACACGCCCCAGTGGTCGGTCTTCTTGTCGGCGAACTTGTCGAAGGCCGCCCGGTACTTGACCATCAGGGGGCTCTGGGAGTCGGGCAGCTCGGCGAAGTTGCCGAAGATCACCCCGTTCCACAGGCCCTTGGTGATGTTGTACATCAGGGGCGCGTCGGAAAGCGTGGAGCAGGCCACCCACTGGGGCTTGTAGCCCAGCTTGGCGGACGAGCCCAGCAGGATGGCGGCGTGCTTGGGCAGCACCCACATGATGACCGCGTCGGCGCCGGCCTCCTTGAGCTTGAGCACGTGGCTGGCCAGGTCGGTGTCCGTCACCTCCACGGGCACCTCGGCGATGAGCTTCTGGCCGTGGGCCTTCATCTCGTTCTGGGCGCCTTCCAGGCCGGCCTTGCCGTAGTCGTCATTCTGGTAGACAAAGGCGATCTTGGGCTTCTTGAGGGTGAAGAGGGTGTAGTTGGTGAGAATGGCCGCCTCGTCGGGATACAGGGGATAGACGCCGAAGATATTTTTCTTGGGCGGCTGGGTCCAGTGGGGCGAGCCGGTGGCCGGTCCCACCCATACCGCGTTGGCCTTTACGATGTCGTCCATCACCGCCATGCCCGGGGAGGTGCCCACGCCGATGGCGAAGCCGAAGACGCCCACGTTCTCCAAAAGCTCCTTGACCACGGCCTTGGTGCGGTTGGGCTGATAGCCGTCATCGCGCAGGTAGTATTCGATCTTGCGGCCGTTGATGCCGCCTTCCTCGTTGAGCATCTGGAAATAGGCGCCCGTGCCCCGGCCCACCGAGCCCCACAGGGCCGCCGGTCCGGTCTGCGGCCCCCACTGGCCGATCTTGATGCTGGTGGGCGTCACGCCGCGCACCTCGGCGGCCGGCGCCGTGCCGGCCATGACCAGGCCCAGGGCCAGAGCGAGTCCCGCTAACAACCCTTTACGCATAACTCCCCTCCTTGCTGTTGAAAATTCCATGGCCGCCGGCCCGCCCCATGCCTGGGCCGGCTAAACCTTGCGCACGTAATGCTTGGCGAAAAGCCCGCTGGGCTTCAGGCACAAGACCAGCACGATCACGGCAAAGGCCACCACGCTCTTGAACTCCACCGAGACGTAGCCGCCGAAGAGGTTTTCGATCACCCCCAGCAGAAAGCCGCCGGCCACGCCCCCCATGAGGGAGGTCATGCCCCCCAGCACCGCCGCCGAGAAGCCCTTGAGCTGCGGCGTCCACATCAGGTTGGGGTCCAGGGTGTCGGTGGGGGCGATCAAGAAGGCCGCCGTGGCCCCCACCACCGAACTGATGCCCCAGGTGAGCATCAGCACCCGGTTGACCCGGATGCCCATCAGACGCGCCGCCGAGGGGTTCTGCTGGGTGGCCTTCATGGCCACGCCCACCTTGGTGTAGCGGAAGAACAAGAACAGGCAGAGCATCAGGGCCAGGGCCACGGCCAGCGTGACCAGGTTGAGGTGGCTCACCACCACCCCGGCCCCCAGATCGTAGGTATCGAAGTCGCTGACCGGAAAGGGGAAATCCTTCTGGTCGCCGCCCCACTTCCAGGAGGCCAGGCCGTAGAGGATCATCTCCAGGCCCAGCGTTATGATGATAAGCCCCAGCACCGAGGGCTCCTTGGCCCGGCGCAGAAAGGCGAACTCCAGAAGCGCCCCCAGCAGGAAGGCGAAGGCCAAGGCCCCGGCGAAGGCCGCGGCGAAGCCCAGGCCCTGGCTGGTCATGAGCATGAAGGCCACGAAGGCGCTGAGCATGGCCATGTCGCCCTGGGCGAAGTTCAATACCTCGCTGGTCTTGTAGATGATGACCATGGCCAGGGCCATCAACGCGTAGGTGGCGCCGATGGCGATGCCAGAGGCTATGAGCTGGAAGAACATTTACGGCGGGGCCTCCTTGCCTGCCAGGCGCCGGGGCACCGGCAAGCTGTCTTGACCATCAAGCGATAGGCGTCATTGCCAGCGCAGCCAAGCAATCCTCCCTAATCAACCATGGCATCCCATCGCCGTGCGCATGCGTCAAAATCATAAATATGGTGGATTGCCGCGTCGCATCCCCGCGGGGGATGCTCCCGGCAATGACACCCATGGCCAGAGGCGCCGATCGCCCGTGTCTTTTGCTCTCGCGCCCCCTAGAACGGCCATGTCCTCCAGTAAAGCTTGGTGCGTATCCAGATGCCGTAGAGCCCCAGGGGCTCGAAGATGACGATGAGCACCATGATGAGCCCGAAGACCACGAACTGCACGTTGGGCAGGCCGCTCTCGGTGAAGAAGCGGGAGCTGATCTCCATGAGCAGCGGCCCCACGTAGGCCAAATCGGAGATGCTGGCCAGCTTGATCTGCAACAGGGTGATGAGCACCGCGCCCATGACCGAGCCCAGGATGGAGCCCAGGCCGCCCACCACCACCATGGCCAAGAAGAGGATCGAGACCATGATGTTGAAGGTGTGGGGGTTGATGAAGCCCAGCACGAAGGCCATGAGCCCGCCGGCGATGCCGGTGTAGAAGGCGCTGACGGCAAAGGCCAGGGTCTTGTAGTAGGTGAGGTTGACGCCTATGCACTCGGCGGCGATGTCGGAGTCGCGGATGGCCACGAAGGCCCGCCCCACCCGGGTCTTGGTCAGGTTGCGCAGGCCCCAGGTGAGCAAGAGGCACAGGGGCATGATGAGGGCGTAGCGGCCGGCGTCGCTGGTGATGGTCAGGCCCATCAGCTCCAGGGGCGGGGCCGTTAGCCCCATGTGCCCGCCCAAAAACTCGATGCGCCCCAGTATCTGGGTGGTGGTGAGCCCGAAGCCCAGGGTGGCGATGGCCAGGTAGGGGCCTTCCAGGCGCAGGGCCGGCAGACCCAGCAAAAAGCCGAAACCCGCGGCGATGAGCCCGGCCAGGGGCAGGGCCAGGAGCACGGGCAGGCCCAGGTTGCCCATGAGCGCCAGGGTGCCGTAGGCGCCGATGGCGAAGAAGCCGGCGTGCCCCAGGCTGATCTGGCCGGTGTAGCCCACCAGCAGATTTAGCCCCAGGGCCACGATGACGTTGATGGCCACCAGGTTGACGGTGTAGATCAGGTAGCTGCCGGCCAGGAAGGGGAAGGCGGCCAGGGCGGCCAGCAGGGCCAGGAGCCAGAAGACCTGCGCCTTGCTGTCCAGCAGGCGGATGTCCTCGTAATAGTCGCGCTTCATGTCCATGGCGCTGGTCCTGCTGGGGTGGCGGCGGGTTAGCCTCCGCCGTTCTTGATGTTGTTCTTGTCCAGCCTGTCCAGAATCTTGCCCGCGTAGCGGTGTTCGTCCAGGAGCGCGGACTGGGGACGCAGGGTCCCCAGCTTCATGGTCAGGAAGTTGAGGCGCTTCATGGCCTGATAGCGCGACTTCTCATCGGGAGCCTGGGCCAGCATCTCCTCCGCCCGCACGATCTCGTT
>JAKAGJ010000426.1 GCA_021815655.1 Deltaproteobacteria bacterium
GGGCGAGGAGGCCGACCGTATCGTGGGGCTGGAGCTGGGCGCCGACGATTATCTGGGCAAACCCTTCAACCCCCGGGAACTCTTGGCGCGCATCAAGGCGGTGTTGCGCCGGCGGCAGCTGCCGGCCGGACCAGCGGGCCTCCCGGAGGAACCAGCGCCGCTAAGGGCGGCGGGGTTGGAGTTGGACCCGGCGCGGCGGCTGTTGTGCCGGCAGGACCACTGCCTGGAGTTGTCGCAGACCGAGGCCAAGATTCTGGGCGTCCTCATGGCCCGCCCCCAGGTCATCTTCAGCCGCGACGAGCTGCTCAACATCGCCCGAGGGCGGGACATCATGGCCTTCGACCGCAGCGTGGACGTGCACATCAGCCACCTGCGCCAAAAGCTGCGCGTGCTGTGCCCATCCCGTAATCTCATCAAGACGGTCTGGGGCTCGGGCTACATGTTTCTGGAGCCTTGATGAGAGCCTTAAGCCTGTACTCCAAGATTATGCTCTCCTTCCTGGGCCTGCTGGTCCTGGTGCAGGTCCTGGTCATGGGCAGCTTCCTGATCTTCGACCATCATCCCCCCCCGGAGCACGGCGATCCGCGCATGCGCGCCTTGCTGCGCCTGGCGCAGCGCCTGGCCCAGGAGCGCCTGACCCAAAACCTGGAACAAGGCAAGCCTTGGCCTCCGGTCCTGGATGGCCTGTGCCGCGAATTGGCGGACACACTCGAGGGCAAGGTCTGGTTCCAGACGGCGGGGCAGACCGTGGCCCAATCCTTTGAGGGGCCGGTGCCCAAGGCGGCCGGGAGGCCGCCGGTTCCGCCGGGGCTGCTGGATATCCCCTGGCTGCTGGGACCGCCGGGGAGGCCGGGCCCGCCCGGGCCTCCTGGCCCGCCGGAGGCCTTCGGCCCCCCAGGCCTCCAAGGACCGCCAGGGCCATTCATGAGGCCACCCCACCCGCCTCCGGACATGGTGATCGAGGTGCCGGTGGAATGCCCCGCCTTAAAGCAGCCTCGTTTGTTCATGCTGCTGGGACATCACTCCGAGCCCGCGCATCTTCACGCGCATTTCCTGGAGCGGCTGGCCCTGATTTGTCTTTTGGTGGCCTTGCTGGCGGTGCCGGCCTCGCGTTTCATCGCCCGTCCCATCAGGCGCCTGTGCGGCTCGGCCCTACGGATCGCCGAGGGCGACCTGAGCCACCGCGCGCCCGTGGCCTCCAGGGACGAGATCGGCGAACTGGCTCGTTCCTTCAATTACATGACCGACCGCTTGCAACAGATGATCCTGGCCAGCCGGGAGCTTTTGGCCTATGTCTCCCACGAGCTGCGCAGCCCCCTGGCCCGCATCGTGGTGGCCGGCCAGCTGCTCGCCGACCGCCTGGAGGGTCAACCCTCCGCCGAGGTGGCCCGCTACCTGGAGGCCATGCGCGAGGACATCCAGCAGATGGACGCCTTGCTGGCCCGGATACTGCTGCTGTCGCGGCTGGAGATGCAACAGGCCCCCACCCGGCGGGAGGCCGTGGACCTCCAGGAGCTGTTGCGCCAGCAGGCCCAAAAATGGGGGCCCCTGTTGCAGCACCGCGGCCTGGAGCTATTGCTGGACCTGCCGGATTCGGCGCCGCTCTTGGCCGATGGCGAGGCCCTGGCCACGGCCTTGGGCAATCTGCTGGAAAACGCGGCCAAGCACGCCCTGGCCCCGGGCCGGGTGCGCGTGAGTCTGGCGGCCGCGCCGGAGGCCTGGCTGGTCACCGTGGCCAACCCCGCGGAGCTCCTGACTCCCGGGGAGATGGAGGCCATCTTCCTGCCCTTCCAGCGCGCCAGGGGCACCCGGACCGCCGGGTCCGGCCTGGGGCTGGCCCTGGCCAAGAAGATCGTGGAGGCCCACGGCGGCCACATCGGCGCCCGCTATCTGCCCCCGGACCTGCTGGTGGAGGTCAGCCTGCCCCGGCCGGCCTAGGGCCGCTGGCCAACCGCGCCGACAGGCCGTTCAACCCCCTGCCCCTGCCCCGCCCGCCCGCTGAAACACAGCTAGACGCCAAGGCCTAAAAAATCGTAACTTATTCATTAGCGTCGTGATCCTACATTACCGTGGCCGGGAATATCGATGGCCATCCTCAGCGTAGAGAACCTCTCCCTGTCCTTCGGCGGCCTAAGCGTGCTGACGGAGGTGAGCTTCGCGGTGCAGCCCGGCCAGATTTTCGCCATCATCGGCCCCAACGGCGCCGGCAAAACCTCGATCCTCAACTGCATAGGCGGCTTCTACCGACCCAGCCGGGGGCGGGTGCTGTTTGAGCAGCAGGACATCTCACGGGTGCCCCCGGACCAACGGGCGGCCATGGGCCTGGCGCGCACCTTCCAGAACATCGCCTTGTTTCGGGGCATGACCGTGCTGGACAACATCAAGCTGGGGCGGCACGCCCACCTGAGCACCGGCCTGCTGCCGGCCCTCATGTACTGGGGGCCGGCCCGGCGCGAGGAGTTGGCCCTGCGCCGGGAGTTGGAGGAGTCCATCATCGATTTCCTGGAGATCGAGCATATCCGCAACCTGCCGGTGGCTTCCCTGGCCTATGGCCTGCAAAAAAGGGTGGAGCTGGCCCGCGCGCTGGCCATGCGCCCCAAGGTGCTCCTGATGGACGAGCCGGTGGCGGGCATGAACAGCGAGGAAACCGAGGACATGGCGCGCTTCATCCTGGACCTCAAGGAGGAGCGCGAGATCACCGTGGTCATGATCGAGCACGACATGCACATGATAATGGACATCAGCGATCAGGTGGTGGTGATGAACTTCGGGCAAAAGATCGCGGAAGGCACTCCCCAACAGGTGCAGCGCCATCCCGAGGTCATCAAGGCCTATTTGGGCCAGCCGCGTCCGGGTGCTCCCGGCGGGGCTTAAACGGATTCTTTGGCCCGGTCCCCAGACCAGCATTGTCGGCTCCCGGCGGGACTCGCGGACTGACGGCAAGAAACGGCGTGCCCTCGGCGGACACATGCGGCCAGCCGGTTGGAGGCTTTTTAAACGGCGGTTTGGGAGAGCATGGACATTCTGCCCCAACTCATCGTAAGCGGCCTGGCCACCGGGGGCGTGTACGCGCTGATCGCCCTGGGCTTCGTGCTCATCTACAAGGCCACGCACATCATCAACTTCGCCACCGGCGAGTTCATGATGATCGGGGCCTACTTCTGCTACACCTTCCTGGCCCTGGCCGGCGTACCGATGTTGCCGGCCTTCTTGCTGGTGATGGTCTGCGCGGCCATCCTGGGTTTCCTGGTGGAGCGGGCCATTTTGCGCCACATGCTGGGCCAGCCCATCATCAGCATCATCATGGTCACCATCGGGCTCAGTTCCATCCTCATGGGCCTGGCTGAAATCATCTGGACCAGCCAGTTCAAGAGTTTTCCGCCCCTTTTCCCCCGGGCGCCGCTGAACCTGGGGGTGGCCATTGTGCGCTCCACCCTGGCCTACGGCTTTGTCATCTCCATGGCCGCCGTGGGCGTCTTCGCCCTGATCTTCAAGTACGCCAAGGCCGGCGTGGCCATGCGCGCCACGGCCGGCGACCAGATGGCGGCCTTTTCCATGGGCATCAACGTCAAG
>JAKAGJ010000427.1 GCA_021815655.1 Deltaproteobacteria bacterium
CTTGAGGTAATGCGGCATCTTGGCCGCCTGGCCGATGCCCGAAACCATGAGCACCTGGTGGGGCTCCAGGCCGCTGTCCACCAGGGCCTTTTTCAGGGCCTCCCGGATTTGGAAATTGCCGCAGCCCGGGCACCAAGCGGTGATGAAATCGCCGTAATCTTCCATGCTGGCCATGGGAGGTACTCCTAGCCTTCCAGCTGGCGCCGGATGTATTCGGGGGTGATGGGCAGGCCGTCGTAGCGCAGCACCAGCCGGCCGATCTCAAAGCCCGTCTCGCGGCGGATCAAGGCCGCCAACTGGCCGGTGGCGTTGCCCTCCACCATCACCACTTGGCCGGCCCGGGCGAAGCGCGCCAGGAAGTCCTGGCCATCAAGGGGCCAGACCTGGCTGAAATGACAGGTGGCCACTCGCCGGCCCGCGGCGGTCAACTCCTGGGCGGCCTCCAGGAGGCTGCCTCGAGTGCTGCCCCAGCCCACCAGCAAAAGCTCCGCCGCCTCGGGTCCCGTGAAGCTGGGAGGCAGGCGGTCCTCCAGCAGGCCCGAAAGCTTGCGCAGGCGCTTGTCCTGCATGGCCACGCGCACCGCCAGGTCCTCGGTGATGTGCCCGTCCTCGGTGTGCTCGTCGCTGTCGGCCACCACCAAGGCGCGGCTGAAGCCCGGCAGGGCTCGGGGCGAGACGCCGCTGTCGGTCAGCGCGTAGCGCCGGTAACCGGCCTCGTCCTCCACGGCCGCCAGGCCCGGTTGCACCGGGGTCACCGCCGCCAGGTCAAAGGGCTCCACGGCGCGGTAGGAGTCGGCCAGGAACTGGTCGGTGAGCACGAAGACCGGGGTCTGGTGCCTTTCGGCCGCCAGCATGGCCCGCCCCGCCAGGTGGAAGCAGTCCTCCACGCCGCCCGGGGCATAGATGGCCCGGGGGAACTCGCCGTGGCCGGCGTGCAGCGCTAGCTCCAGGTCGCCCTGCTCGGTGCGCGTGGGCAGGCCGGTGGCCGGGCCGGGGCGCATGGCCAGGGCCACCACCAGGGGCGTCTCGGTCATGCCGGCCAGGCTGACGCCTTCGCACATCAGGGCGAAGCCGCCGCCGGAGGTGCAGACCAGGGCCGGGGCGCCGGCATAGGCCGCGCCCAGGGCCATGTTCACGGCGGCGATCTCGTCCTCGGCCTGCTCGGTGACCACGCCCAGGGCCGGGGCGTGGGCCACCACGGTCAGGGCGATGGAGGTGGCGGGAGTCATGGGATAGAAGGCCAGGAACTTCAGGCCCCCGGCCAGGGCCCCCAGGGCCAGGGCCTCGTTGCCGTTTATCATCAGGCGCGGCGGCGCGGCCGGCGGCGGGGGCAGGGGCGCGAAATCCGGGCGCCGGCCCTGGGCGAAATCATAGGCCGCCTGGAGGGCGGCGCTATTGTTCTCGGTGACCTCGGGGGTCAGCTTCTTGCCCAGATAGGCCGCCAGCTCGCCCTGGATCAGGGCCATGTCCAGGCCCAGGAGTTGGGCGCACACCCCCAGGGCCACGGTGTTGAGGTAGCGCGCCGGGGCCAACTGGGCATAGGGCACGTTGAGACAGGGGGCCAGCCCGCAGGCCAGGCCCGTGTCGGCCACGGCCTGGGCGCCCGGGCGCAGGAGGTGGCCGTGCAGGTCCAGGCTTTCCTGGTCCAGGGCCACCAGGAGGTCCACGCCCTCGCGGGGGGCCTCCAGGGGCCGGGCGCCGGCGCGGATGCGGAAGGTGTTGTGCCCGCCGCGCACACGCGAAAGATAGTCCTGGGTCACCACGATGTGGTAGCCCCGTTTCACCAGGGACTTGGCCAGCACCTGGCCGATGGTGGCCAGACCCTGGCCGGCCTCGCCGCCGATGAGGATGTCCAAGGCCTTGCCCTGCATCTTAACACCGCCTTTCCGCACGGGCCGGCGGGCGCGCGCCGGGCCGAGGCACGGGGCCTTTGGCAACAGGGGCCGCGCCGGCAATTGGATAATGTATTAATGGTAACAGAGGCGGCGGGCGGGGGAGAGAATTATCGCCCTCGCCGGAGCCCTGAGGCTAGTCCGCGTCCCCCAGGACCAGGCGCAGCTCCCGGTCCGCCGCCTCCAGCACGCGGCGCAGTTCGGCCAGGGCCAGGGCCGCCGTCCCCAGCTCACCGGCGCGCCCCAGCTGTTCCAGGGCCAGGGCCGCGGCGCTGGCCTCGGGGGCCTCGAAATATCCCACCGAGCCCTTGATGGTGTGGGCCGCCACGACCAGGGCCTGGGCGTCGCCGGACTCAATGGCCGCCTGGGCCTGGGCCAAATGCTTGGGGTATTCCTCCAGGAAAATGCCCACCAACTGCCGGATCAGCTCCTTGTCGCCGTCGAAGCGCCGGCTAAGCCTCTGGCGGTCCACCGGCGGCGGCGGCGCGGCCGGCGCCGCTCCCAGGCGCAGGGCCTTGATGGCCCCCAAGAGCGCCTGGGGATCAATGGGCTTGGCCACATAGGCGTCCATGCCGGCCTGAAGGCAGCGCTGGCGGTCGCTGGCCATGGCGTGGGCGGTCAGCGCTATGATGGGCAGGTGCCCGCCGCTCCGGCGCTCCATCTCGCGGATGGCCCGGGTGGCGCTGAGCCCATCCATGCCCGGCATCTGCACGTCCATGAGCACCAGGTCGAAGCGGTGACGCTCCAAGAGATTCAGGGCCTCGGCGCCGTTGGCCGCCAGCTCCACCTCCAGGCCCCAGCCCTTCAAGAGGCGCAGGGCCAGGTGCTGATTGACCAGGTTGTCCTCGGCCAAGAGCACCTTGAGGCCCGGGGGCAAATCCACCGTCTGGGCCGCGGCCGGCGCCTGGCCGCCCGGGGGCTGGGGCTCCAGGCCATAAACCACCCGCAGGGACTTGAGCAGCTCCGGGCGCATCACCGGCTTGGCCAGCCAGGCCTTGACCCCCAGGCGGCGGCAGGCGGCGGCCTGGCCCAGGCGGTCGCTGGGCGAGAGCAGGCAGACCACCCGGCCTTCCTGTTCGGGTCTTTCCACCAGGCTGCGGGCCAGCTCCAGGCCGGACCCATCCGGCAGGTTGACGTCCACCAGAGCCAGGCCGACGGCCGTGCCAGCCAGGCGCTCCCGGGCCTGCTCGGCGTCGGCGGCCGGCACGGCCTTGAGCCCCCACTCGCCCAAGAGCTCGCCGACGACCTCGCGCACGACGGGGTTGGCCGCCACCACCAGCACCGACTGTCCGGCGGCCCCGGGCAGGGGCTGGGCGGACTGGGCCGTGTCCTGGGCCGCCTGGCGCTGAAAGAGGGCGGTGAAGGCAAAGGTGCTGCCCTGGCCGGGCTGGCTCTCCACCGTGATTTCGCCGCCCATGAGGGCCACCAGCTGGGCGCAGATGGCCAGGCCCAGGCCGGTGCCCCCGTATTGGCGGGTGATGCTCATGTCACCCTGCTCAAAGGCCTTGAAGATGGCTTCCTGCTGCTCGGCAGCGATGCCTATGCCGGTGTCGGTCACGCTGAAGTACAGGCGCGCGGCCTGGTCCTTCACCTCCAGGGGGTAAATCTCCACCACCACCTGCCCCCGCTCGGTGAACTTGAGCGCGTTGCCGACGAGTCTAAGCGTCTCCAATC
>JAKAGJ010000002.1:0-2500 GCA_021815655.1 Deltaproteobacteria bacterium
AAACGATTACTCGCCCCAGCCCTATGAGCAGTGCGCCAAGGTGCTGCGCGAGGCCGGCCAGCCGGACAAGGCTGACGACGTCTTGTTCGCCGGCCGGGAGCACGAACGGCGCGAGGCCTGGAAAGATCGCAAGTTCCGCTGGTTGGGCATGACGATGCTCTGGGGGGTGATCGGCTACGGCCTGGGGGAGGGCTATTTCCGTTCGCTCATATGGGCCAGCATGTTCGTGTGGATAGGGGCCTGCGTGGCCAACTCCGCCCGCGTGGGGCCGGAGCGCGGCTTCCTGTGGCTCCTGGGCTTCAGCCTGGCCAAGCTGCTGCCCCTGGTCAAGTACGGCGATGAGTTCGACCGCGACGTGCACGGCTGGCCCCAGGTCTATTTCATGTTTCACCAGTTCATGGGCTGGGCCTTGGCCTCCTTCATCGTGGCCGGGCTCTCGGGCCTGACCAAGTAGTTGCACTAGGATTGGGTCACTCCCATACTTATAGATGTCCCCCGAAATACGGGGGCGGGGCCAGAAATCTTTGGCCCCACCGGCAAGCCCAATTTCGCTTTGATTTTGCTTTTCGGGGGCTTGCGCGGGCGAAAACCCGTAACAAGGGCGCAAGGCCTGGGGTCTGCCGGCTACATGTGGGGTGGGCGGGCAGTTTTGATGCCAAGATGTGGGGTGTCACAGGAAATTAACAGAAAAAGCATTTTTCTTGTTGCGCGGCCAAGGGAGTCTGGTACTATCCCCCTCGTTGCTGCTGCGCGGGCCCGCCGGGGCCGGCCACAAGCCGGAAGGCGAGTCGAAGCGGGCAGCGGATCTCTGAAAGATAATCACCCCGAGCGTAAAATTTTGCGCTCACCGAGTTGACAAAATGCTCGGGCTAGGTTATCCTGAGATTTCCTCGGATTGATCTCTGAAAACTGAATAGCGGGAAGTAGGGCGCCGAAAAGCGAGCCCAAAAGTCGGTAAATCGTAAAAGGTCGCGCGAGCTTAGGCGAACGCGATTATGATTTAACCGGAGAGTTTGATCCTGGCTCAGAACGAACGCTGGCGGCGGGCCTAACACATGCAAGTCGCACGAGAAAGCCCTAGCTTGCTAGGGCGAGTAAAGTGGCGCACGGGTGAGTAACGCGTGGTTAATCTACCCCTGGGTTTGGGATAACGCGCCGAAAGGTGCGCTAATACCGGATAAGACCACGATGTCTGAGGGCATTGAGGTAAAAGAGGGCCTCTACATGTAAGCTCTTGCCTAGAGACGAGACCGCGTCCCATTAGCTTGTTGGTGAGGTAACGGCTCACCAAGGCCGCGATGGGTAGCTGATCTGAGAGGATGATCAGCCACACTGGGACTGGAACACGGCCCAGACTCCTACGGGAGGCAGCAGTGAGGAATCTTGCGCAATGGGGGAAACCCTGACGCAGCCACGCCGCGTGGGTGAAGAAGGCCTTCGGGTCGTAAAGCCCTGTCAGGTGGGAAGAACCGCAAGCGGGTGAATAATCCGTTTGCCTGACGGTACCACCAAAGGAAGCACCGGCTAACTCCGTGCCAGCAGCCGCGGTAATACGGAGGGTGCAAGCGTTGTTCGGAATTACTGGGCGTAAAGCGCGTGTAGGCGGACCTATAAGTCAGATGTGAAAGCCCTGGGCTCAACCCAGGAAGTGCATCTGATACTGTAGGCCTTGAGTCCCGGAGAGGGTTGTGGAATTCCCGGTGTAGAGGTGAAATTCGTAGATATCGGGAGGAACACCAGTGGCGAAGGCGACAACCTGGACGAGGACTGACGCTGAGACGCGAAAGCGTGGGGAGCAAACAGGATTAGATACCCTGGTAGTCCACGCCGTAAACGGTGTTCACTAGGTGTAGCGGGTATTGACCCCCGCTGTGCCGCAGCTAACGCATTAAGTGAACCGCCTGGGGAGTACGGCCGCAAGGTTAAAACTCAAAGGAATTGACGGGGGCCCGCACAAGCGGTGGAGCATGTGGTTTAATTCGACGCAACGCGAAGAACCTTACCTGGGTTTGACATCCCCTGACAGCCTATGAAAGTAGGTTTCCACTTCGGTGGCAGGGTGACAGGTGCTGCATGGCTGTCGTCAGCTCGTGTCGTGAGATGTTTGGTTAAGTCCAGCAACGAGCGCAACCCCTGTATCTAGTTGCCAGTATTTAGTTAGGCACTCTAGTTAGACTGCCCCGGTTAACGGGGAGGAAGGTGGGGATGACGTCAAGTCCTCATGGCCCTTATGCCCAGGGCTACACACGTGCTACAATGGTCGGTACAAAGGGCTGCAATATCGCGAGATGGAGCCAATCCCAAAAAGCCGGCCTCAGTTCGGATTGGAGTCTGCAACTCGACTCCATGAAGTTGGAATCGCTAGTAATCCCGGATCAGCATGCCGGGGTGAATACGTTCCCGGGCCTTGTACACACCGCCCGTCACACCACGAAAGCCTGCTGTACCAGAAGTGGCTGGGCCAACCCGAAAGGGAGGCAGGTCCCCAAGGTATGGCCGG
>JAKAGJ010000002.1:7500-15079 GCA_021815655.1 Deltaproteobacteria bacterium
GCAATATTACGCCGACGGCGAGTGGCACCAGGACACGGCCATCAAGCACCGCATGGTGGACGAGAACGGCAATCCCATCGCCCTGGTGGACGAGAACGGCAACCCCATCAGTGGCGACGCAACCACCGCCTCCACCGGCACCGACGGCACCACCGACACCAGCAACCAGACCAGCCAGGACGCCATCCCCACGGCGGACATCTATTTCAACCAAGTCCTGCAAACCTGGAAGCTGTGCAACCTGCCCGAGGCAGTGGACCAGAACGGCAACCGGCTCTACTACTGGGGTGATTCCTGGCACAGCGACGGTTGGCAGCACCACGACGCCACGGGCAGCGGGGTGCAGGTGGCGGGCGACCCGGCCGGCGCCGCCGGGCTGTCCTCCGGCACCAGCGTGGCCAGCACGTCCACTGACACGAGTAGCGGCGGCAGCACCGACACCAGCAATTCCAGCGGCACCAGCGGCTCCACCGACACGGGCAGCGGCACGGCCCAGGCCGCCTAGGGGCGCCAGCCCGGTCCTACTGGTCCAACAGCTCGATGAGGGGGGCGTAGGCGAACCTGCGCCCCCTTTGTTGTCCGGTGATCTCCTGGATCAACCCCTGCTCCAAGAGCTTGGCGGCCAAGAGCCCGGCGGTGCGTTGGGTGACATCCAGACTCTGGGCCACCAGGGGAAGGTCCAGCACCGGGCGGCAGAGGAACATCTCCAAGAGGCGCAGGGGGTGGCGCGGGGCGCGCACCCAGGTGGTCAAGACCTCCTGGTGCCCCTGATATAGCTCGCGGGCGGCCAGGGTTGTGGTCAGCACCTCCTCGGCGGCCAGTTCCACCGCCCGCAGAAACACCCCCAGCCAGCGCCGCCAGGCCCCCCCATGGCGCACGTCCCCGAGCACCTCGTTGATACCGCCGGGCAGGTCCTGGGCGGCCTGGGCAAGGGCCGGGGCCAGCCCCAGGAAGCCGGCGGGCGGCAGGCCCAGTCCCCGGGCCAGACCGGAGAGCAGGACCCGGCCGGCGGGCTGCCGCTGGGGGGTGTCGGGTCCCTCCCGCTCCCAGGAGGCCAAGGCCAACCCCGCCACCATCAGCGGTGTCACTCCGGCGGTGGCCATTCGCGGGGCCAGGGTCCAGGCCGAGGCGCCGGGTAGGGTCAGGGATGGCTCCGAGTCCGGGGCGTCGCCTCCCCGGGCCAGGTGGGGAGCGTCCAGGCCCCGGCACAACTGGCTGACCAGGCTGGGCACCAGGGGCTGGCGGGGGTCGGCCCGCTCCAACAGGCGATAGGCCAGGGTCAGCCCCACGCCCCAGCGCAGGGGCTTGGCCGGGCGGGAGGGGCGAGGTTCCGGACCCAGGGCCAGGAGCTCGGCCAGGTCCAGGGACAGCCCCAGGTGCCGGACCTCCTGCCGGGCGGCGCGGGCGATGAGGGGGCCGGCCAGGAACTGGGCAAAGGGCGGCCACAGGCCGGGCAGCAGGGCCAGACGCCCCAGGCGTTCCTGGGCCTCGGCCAGGCGGCTGACCAGCCAGGGCTCCAGGGACAATTGTTCGTTCAGGCTCGCCGTCGGTTCCACGGCAATACCTCAGGAGGGGAGAGTAAGGCCATGAGAAGATTAATTACGGCACAATATTATCATAGTAGGCCGATATAGGCCAAAGGCTTTGTGCTGAGCAAGGCTAGAAGGCTGACGCTGGCGTCTTTCCGGTAAGGAGATGGACTGGGCACGGGGTCTGGGTTCAAGAAATAAGGCAGGTGCGGCCGGCCTGTCAGGTCTTGGGGGATGAGCCTGGGGCGGGAGCCGAAAGCGCTGGCTCTGGCCATCCCGCCCACCGACCCGTCAATGCCCAGCCCGGGGCACCGGGCGCCCAGCGGCGGGCACGCCGCTGTCGAGGGCTAGCTGGATAAGGCGGTCCACCAGGGCGGGGAAATCCAGGCCGGCGGCGGCGGCGGCCTGGGGCAGCAGGCTGGTCTCGGTCATGCCGGGGATGGTGTTGGTTTCCAGGAGCACCGGGCCTTGCTGGCTGAGGATGAAGTCGGAGCGGGAGTAGCCCTTGAGCCCTAGGGCTTGGTGGGCCTGGAGTCCCAGCTCCTGCACGCGGCGGGTGGTGGCCTCGTCCAGGGGCGCCGGGCAGATTTCGCGGGAGGCGCCGGGGGTGTATTTGGCCTCGTAATCAAAAAAGCGATACTTATCGCCAGGGATGATTTCCACCAGCGGCAGGGCCTGCAACTCGTCGTTGCCCAGCACGGCGGCCGTGACCTCGCGGCCGGGCAGGAATTTTTCCACCAGCACCACGGCGTCCAGGCTGAAGGCCGCCGCCAGGGCCGGCGCCAGGTCGGGCTCTTGCCGCACCACGGTGATGCCGAAGCTGGAGCCCTCGCGGGCTGGCTTCACCACCACCGGCAGGCCCAGCTCGGCCAGCACGCGGGCGGCGGGATTGGGCTCGCCCCGCCGCAGCACCACATCCGGGGCCACGGGCAAGCCGGCCAGGCGGTAGCGGTCCTTGGCCATGGGCTTGTCCATGGCCAAGGCGCAGCCCAGCACCCCGGCGCACTGATAGGGCAGGCCCAGCAGGTCCAGGAGACCCTGCACGCTGCCGTCCTCGCCGCCGCGCCCGTGCAGCATCACCAGGGCCACATCCAGGCGGGGGGCCTCCTGGATCAGGCGCACCAGGTCGGTGCTGGGGTCCAGGGGCACGGCCTCGTAGCGGGCCGGGTCCAGGTTCTTGAGCACCGCGCCCCCCGATTTTAGCGACACCGGGCGTTCACTGGAGCTGCCGCCCAGGAGCACCGCCACCCGCAGCTTGGCCATGAATCTCTCTCCTTGGCTGCCCGGGGCCGTTGCCTCGCTCCGGGCGATGCAACCTTGCCATCAAACGATCGGTTTGCGGGCAAGGTGTTGCACGGGCCATGGGTGACCCGTCAGGCGCGCCAGCGCCCGGGAGGCCAGGCAAAACCGCGTTTTTGCCCGGCCGATGGCGCTCAAGGCCGTGGAAGCCTTTGAGCGCAAGGCCATTAGATGCCTAATCGTCCCGCCAGACCGGTTCCATCTCCCGCCAGCGGCGGGTCACCTCGTCGGGGGTGTGCCGGTGGGACATGCTGGCGAAGACCAGGCGCTCTACCTCCAGGGCGCGCTTGCGTCCCTGCTCGATGCGCGCCAGCAGCAGGGGGTCGTCCTTGCCGTAGCGGCCGGCGATGTAGGCGTAGCGCTGGTTAAGGTTGACCAGGCTGTCGTGGTTCACCCGCTTGTCGGCGTAGTATACCACCATGGTTTCGTCCAGGGGGTTGTCGGCGGGCAGGGTGACATGGTGCAGCACCATTTCGCCAAGCTGGCGGTAGCCCAACAGGTTGAGGATGGCCGCGCCCTCCAGGTCATGGCGCCGGGGGGAGCCCAGGCAGGGGGTCTTGGCCAGGTCGTGCAGCAAGGCCCCGGCCCGGATCACCCGGCGGTCCAGGGGGTGTCCGGCCTGCTCCAGCCAGAGTTGCAGCAACAGGGCCACCGCGCACACCACCTCGGAGTGACGCCGGATGTTGCCCAGCATGGCGTGGGCGTCCCATAGGCGGGCGATCTCGCCCAGGTCCGGCACGGGCGCGCGGGCGGCACAGCCAGGGGAAGCGGCCTCAGTCAAGGCGCACCTCCACCCTGCCGGCGGCGTCGCCGGCGCCCTTGAGGCGGCCCAGCAGGCCGCGCAGGGTCTGGGCCACCAGGCGGCTGACAAAGGGGTTCAGGTCCAGGGGCACACCGTCCACCCATACGCCCACCCGGGACCGCTGGGGCGGGCCGGCCGCCAGGCCCAGGTGGGCCAGCACAAACCCGGCCACGGCCGCCGGCTGGTCGGCGTCCAGCACCGGCAACCCCGCCTCCACCCCGGAACCGCCCCGGCGGGTCAACGCCAGCAGGCGTCCCCCGGACGGCAGCAGGGGCTCGCGCCCCGGGGCCACCACCTCGATCTTGTCCAGGCGGGCGGTCTTGAAGCCCTCCACCAGCACCAGGTCCAGGTCCGCCAGGTAGCGCCGGGCCAGTTGGCCGGGGCTGTCCTGGCCGCCGTCGGTAGCCACCAGGCGCACCCCGCCGGCATGCACCAGGGCCACCCGTCGCGCGCCGGCCTCTTGGTAGCGGCTGGTATCCTTGCCCCGCTCCCCGGCGGGCGGGGGCAAGGGCTGGCCATGGCCGTGGTGCTTGAGCACCCCCACGGCCAGCCCCCGGCGCCCCAGCTCGGCCACCACCTGGCTGAGCAGGGTGGTCTTGCCGCTGTTGCTGGCCCCACAGAAGCCGAGCATGGGAGGCATGGCCGCTCCTGGCTGAGAAATAAGTCGCCGCGAACCAAGTTTTTCCCAGCATAGACGACGGCGGCGCGGAGGGTCAAGGGCCAACCCCCAATGCGGCCTTGCCCTGGGGCGCGCCATTTGCTAAAAAATAGGGATATTCCCAACGCAGCATTGCCAAGGAGCATGTAGGCATGGACCGCAAGATCATGCGCGCTCTGCTGAGCGTGACCGACAAGGGGGGCTTGGTGGAATTCGCCAAGGGGCTCAGTGAGATGGGCGTGGCGCTCATCTCCACCGGCGGCACGGCCAAGGCCCTGCGCGCCGGCGGGCTCAAGGTCACCGACGTGGCCGAGGTGACCGGCCACCCCGAGATGCTCGACGGCCGGGTCAAGACCCTGCACCCCCGCATTCACGGGGGCATCCTGGCCCGCCGCGACGACCCCAGCCACCGCGCCCAGCTGGCCGAGCACCACATCGCCACCATCGACCTGGTGTGCGTCAATCTCTACGCCTTCGAGGCCACGGTGGCCAAGCCCGGCTGCACCCTGGCCGAGGCCGTGGAGAACATCGACATCGGTGGCCCCTGCCTGATAAGGGCCTCGGCCAAGAACCACCAGGACGTGGCCGTGGTCACCGACCCGGCGGATTACGCCGTCATTCTGCGCGAGATGCAAGACAGCGGCGGCCAGGTCTCCCTGGCCACCCGGCGGCGCCTGGCGGCCAAGGCCTTCCGCCTGACCAACCGCTATGACGGGGCCATCGCCGACTACCTGGAGAGCCAGGACTAAACCTACCTCAAGGGGAAACCGCCATGCCGCTGCGCATGTTGATCGCCGAGGATGATCCGGTCAGCCGCCAGGTGCTGCTGCACCGGCTCACGCCCCTGGGAAAGGTGGACCTGGCCATGGATGGGCACCAGGCCGTGGAGGCGGTCTTCGCCGCCCTGCAATCCCAGGAACCCTATGACCTGATCTGCCTGGATATCATGATGCCCAACCTGGACGGCCGGACGGCCCTGGCGGCCATACGCTCCCTGGAGGAGCGGAACAGCCTGCCCCTGGGGCGCGGCGCCAAGATCATCATGACCACGGCCCTGCGCGACGCGGACACCATCCTGGGCTCCTTTGGCCAGGCCTGCGACGCCTACCTGGCCAAGCCCATAACCAAGGAGGGCCTGTACAAGCAGTTGCAGGACCTGGGGCTGATGACGGCCTAGGTCCCCCCGCGCTGGCCATCCAGCCCCCCAAGCCGGACCCCGCCACCCTGGGCGGGGCCGGGGAGAGACAAGCATGAAGATCCTGGTGATCGGCAGCGGCGGCCGCGAGCACGCCCTGGTGTGGAAGCTGGCCCAGAGCCCCCTGGTGGAGGAACTGTACGCCGCCCCCGGCAACCCGGGCATGGCCGGCGAGGCCGTGTGCGTGGACATCGACCCCACCGACACCATGGCGTTGTTGGACCTGGCCCTGGACAAGGGCATCGACCTGGCGGTGGTGGGACCGGAACTGCCGCTCACCCTGGGCCTGGCCGACCTGTTCGAGCAGAAGGGCATCCTGGTGGCCGGACCCAGCCAGTACGCCGCCCAGTTGGAGGGCTCCAAGGCCTTTGCCAAGGGCCTGATGCAAAAATACGGCGTGCCCACGGCGGCCTACCGCGAGTTCGACGACCCCGGCGCGGCCAAGGAGTACGTGCGCCAGGCCGGGCGCCGCCTGGTGGTCAAGGCCGACGGCCTCTGCGGCGGCAAGGGCGTGCTGTTGTGCCAGGACCCCCAGGAGGCGGAAGCCGCCTGCGTGCAGGTCATGGAGGCCCTGGAGTTCGGCCAGGCCGGCTGCAAGGTGGTGGTGGAGGAGTGGCTGGAGGGCGAGGAGGCCAGCTTCCTGGTCTTTACCGACGGCGTGACCGTGATCCCCATGCCCACCAGCCAGGACCACAAGGCCGTGGGCGAAGGCGACACCGGCCCCAACACCGGCGGCATGGGCGCCTATTCCCCGGCCCCGGTGGTGACCGAGGAGATGGCCGAGCGGGTCATGAAGCAGGTGATCCACCCCATGATCGACGGCATGCGCGCCGACGGCACCCCCTACAAGGGCATCCTCTACGCCGGCCTGATGATCGACCCCCACGGCGACTTCAAGGTGCTGGAGTTCAACGCCCGCTTCGGCGACCCGGAGTGTCAGCCCCTCCTGATGCGCCTGGACTCCGACCTGGCCGAGATACTCTACCTGCTGGCCCAGGGCAAGCTGCACCAGGCCCAGGTACGGTGGTCCGCCAGGCCCACGGTCTGCGTGGTGCTGGCCTCGGGCGGCTACCCGGGCCACTACGTCAAGGGCAAGGAGATCAAGGGCCTGGACAAGGCGGCCCTGTGCGCCGGCGTGGTGGTGTTCCACGCCGGCACGGCCCTCAAGGACGGCAAGCTGGTGACCAACGGCGGCCGCGTGCTGGGCGTCACCGCCGTGGGCGACACGGTCAAGGAGGCCATCGAGAGGGCCTACGAGGCCTGCGACTGCATCTCCTGGGAAGGCATGTACCTGCGCCGCGACATCGGCCACCGCGCCCTGGCCCGCCTGGCCGGCCCCGACGTCCGCCCCAAGGTGGGCGTGGTCATGGGCTCGGCCTCGGACTGGGAGGTCATGAAGGGCGCCGTGGACGCGCTCAAGTCCCTGGGCATCCCCTGCGAGGCCCGGGTGCTATCCGCCCACCGCACCCCGGAACAGGCCGGCGAGTACGCCCGCGGCGCCAAGGCCCGAGGCCTCAAGGTCATCATCGCCGGGGCGGGCTGGGCCGCCCACCTGGCCGGAGCCATGGCCGCCCATACCACCCTGCCGGTGCTGGGGGTGCCCATCGCCTCCTCGCCCCTGGCCGGCCAGGACGCGCTGTTGGCCACGGTGCAGATGCCCCCCGGCATCCCCGTGGGCACCCTGGCCATCGGTTCCGGCGGGGCCAAGAACGCCGGCATCCTGGCGGCCCAGATATTGGCCCTTGGTGACACCGCCCTGGCTCAACGCCTGATGGAGCAGCGCCGCAAGATGGCCGACCTGGTGTTGGCCGCCGACCAGGACCTGGCGGCCAAGCTGGGCTAACATGTAGCGCGTAGGGCGTGGGGCGGGTTGGCGTAGCGTAACCCGCCAAGTGCCAAAACAAGACGGGCGGGGGGAAACCCCGCCCCTACATTTAAGATTGTGGCAGTGTCACCTCCTCTTGATGTAGGGGCGGGGTTTACCCCCGCCCGATCTTCCCGTAAGGCGGCAGGCGACCCTCGCGGTCCTCGGCCCATCATTACCGGGACAAACACCATGCCCGCCGCTGTCCTCACCCTCGATCCCCTGCGCCCCG
>JAKAGJ010000428.1 GCA_021815655.1 Deltaproteobacteria bacterium
TGGGATCTTCTTGTGCAGCTTGGCGAACTGCTCGAAGGAGGCGTTGACCGAGCGGATCAGGGCCTCGGACTCCAGGTCGGCCGGATAGATGTCGCTCAAGGGCTCCAGCTCCACCAGGAAAAGGTCCTGGCTGGGCAGGAAGGACTTGATCTGGGCGCGTTCCTTGCCCTCGATCAGGGCCTTGACCGTGCCGTCGGGCAGGCGCAACAGCTGCAACACCGTGCTGATGGTGCCGATGCTGTGGATGTCGCTCGCGCCGGGCTCGTCCACGCGGGCGTCGCGCTGGGTGGCCAGGAAGATGGTGCGGTCGTGCTCCATGGCGTGTTCCAGGGCGGCCACGGATTTGTCGCGGCCCACGAACAGGGGCGCCACCATGCGCGGAAAAACGACGATGTCTCTCAAAGGCAACAGGGGAGCATGCATGAATGAGCCTCTCTCTTGGGAGGGGATCAGTGTTATCAGCTATGGCACATGGCGTGATTGCCGGCGCCGGTTGCCGCCAGTGTCCCAATCCCGCCTGGGGACCTTGCCGGTTTCATCCAAAGTGCAGGGGCGCCGCGCCGCCAATGGCGCGACGCCCCTGATTTCTTGCTCACCCGAGGCGGTCCCAGGACGTCTGTGGGCTGGTCCTAGGCGTATTCAGCGGCCTGTTTGGTCAATAGCAGCAGGGGCTGCTCGCCGCGGGTGATGACTTCCTCGCCGATCACGCACTCCTGCACGTCCTTCAAGGAGGGCAGGTCGTACATGATGTCCAGCATGGACGACTCCAGAATGGAGCGCAGGCCGCGGGCCCCACTCTTGCGGTTCAGGGCCTCCTTGGCCACGGCCTGCAGGGCCTCGTCGGTGAATTTCAACTCCACGCCCTCGAACTCGAACAGCTTGGCGTACTGCTTGGTCAGGGCGTTCTTGGGCTCGCGCAGGATGCGGATCAAGGCGTCCTCGCTGAGTTCGTCGAGGGTGGCGGCCACTGGCAGACGCCCCACGAACTCGGGGATGAGCCCGAACTTGATCAGGTCCTCGGGCTGGCACTGGGCCAGCACGTCGCCCAGGGGCAACTCCTGGCTGCGGTCGCGCACGTCGGCGGTGAAGCCCAGAGTCTTGGCTCCCACGCGGTTCTTGATGATCTTGTCCAGGCCCACGAAGGCCCCGCCGCAGATGAACAGGATGTTGGTGGTGTCGACCTTCACGAACTCCTGCTGGGGGTGCTTGCGCCCGCCCTTGGGCGGCACCGAGGCCATGGTGCCCTCGATGATCTTCAGCAGGGCCTGCTGCACGCCCTCGCCGGAGACGTCGCGGGTGATGGAGGGGTTCTCGCTCTTGCGGGCGATCTTGTCGATCTCGTCGATGTAGACGATGCCCCGCTGGGCGCGCTCCACGTCGTAGTCCGCGGACTGCAACAGGTTGAGTATGATGTTTTCCACGTCCTCGCCCACGTAGCCGGCCTCGGTGAGGGTGGTGGCGTCGGCGATGGTGAACGGCACATTCAAGATGCGGGCCAGGGTCTGGGCCAACAGCGTCTTGCCGCTGCCCGTGGGACCGATCAGCAGGATGTTGCTCTTTTGCAACTCCACCCCGCCCATCTCCACGCGGGCGTCGATGCGCTTGTAGTGGTTGTGCACGGCCACGGCCAGGATTTTCTTGGCCCGCTCCTGCTCGATGACGTACTCATCGATGATGGCCTTGATCTCCTTGGGCTTGGGGATGGAAACCCGGCTGGCGGCCTCCTCCTTCTGGTACTCCTCCTCGATAATCTCGTTGCACAACTCGATGCACTCGTCGCAGATGTACACCGAGGGGCCGGCGATGAGCTTCTTGACCTCATCCTGGCTCTTGCCGCAGAAGGAGCAGACCAGATCCGATCCCTTGCCGTTGGTCTTTTTGGTCATGTAATATGGCCTCCCTGGTCAACCAGGATGCTTAAGTTCTCAAACCACCTCGCGGTGGGTAATGACCTTGTCCACCAGGCCATACTCGCGGGCTGACTCGCCGCTCATGAAGTAGTCGCGCTCAGTGTCCTGGCTGATCTTTTCCAGGGGCTGGCCGGTGTGGCTGGCCAGTATCTGGTTCAGTTCCTCGCGCAACTTGAGTATCTCGCGGGCGTGGATGTCGATGTCCGTGGCCTGGCCCGAAAAGCCGCCCATGGGCTGGTGGATGAGGATGCGCGAGTGGGGCAGGCTGTAGCGCATGCCCTTCTCGCCGGCGGCCAGCAGGAGGGCGGCCATGGAGGAGGCCTGGCCCAGGCACAGGGTGCTGACCTTGGGCTTGATGTACTGCATGGTGTCGTAGATGGCCAGTCCCGAGGTCACCACTCCGCCCGGGGAGTTGATGTAGAGGTGGATGTCCTTGGTGGGGTCCTCGGCCTCCAGGAACAGGAACTGGGCGATAATCACGTTGGCCACCGTGTCGTCCACGGCCTGGCCCAACATGACGATGCGGTCTTTCAGAAGCCGCGAGTAGATATCGTAGGAGCGCTCGCCGCGGCTGGTCTGCTCGATGACAAAAGGAATGAGCGTCATTGTGGCGTGCCTTGCTGCTGGCAGCTGACTTAAAAGGTTTACGCTTCGGTTTCCTTGGCCAATTCGGCCGGGTCCACTTTTTCAATGATAGCATCGGCCGTAATGACCCGCAACGTCTTTTCTTCCAGAATGCGGGCCTGGATAGTGGGCATCATATTGTTTTTAATATACATTTCTTTGATGACTCCCACCGGCTGACCCATGCGCTCGGCCATCTTGCTGATGTCATTATCGACATCCTCGGCCTTAACCTCCACATTTTCCTGCTCGGCGATGCGCCCCAGCACGATGCCGGCGCGCACCTTTTTCTGGGCCTGCTCCTCAAACCCCTCGGCCAGCTTGTCCTCCTCCAGGCCCACGGTCTGGGGGTCCATGCCCTGCTGGCGCATGCGGTTCTTGAAGCTTTCCACCATGCCCTCCACCTCGGCGCGCACCAGGGAGGCGGGCACCTCGAACTGGCCCTGTTCCCGCAACTGGTCCAGTATCTGGGTGCGCAGGGCCATGTCCCGCTGGGCCTGGTAGGACTCCTCCAGGTCGGCGATGATGCGGTCCTTGAGGGTCTGTAGGCTATCGAACTCCGGGGAGAGCGAACGGGCGAAGTCGTCGTCGATCTCGGGCAGGAGCTTCTTCTTTATGTCCTTGACCTGCATGACGAAGCGCACGTCCTGGTCCTGCAGTTCGGGATTGTTGGCCTCGGGGCCGTAGTGCACCGTGGTCTCCACCGAATCGCCCACCTGCACCCGCAGGAGGGCCAACTCGATCTCGCTCTGCACCTGGCCCTTGCCCAATTCCACTTCCACGTTCTCGGCCTGGCCGCCGGCCACCGGGGTCTCGCCCTTGAAGGACTGATAGTCGATAATCACCACGTCGCCGGTCTGGGCCGGCCGGGGCGCGTCCAGGGGCGCCAGCACGGCCTGGCGGCTGGCCAAGGCCTCCAGGCGCGAGCCCACCTCGGCCTCGCTCACCTGCAACTGGGGCTCCTTGAGCTTGAGGCCCTTGTAGACGCTGGCCTCCAGGGTGAACTCGGGCTTGACGTCCAGGGTG
>JAKAGJ010000429.1 GCA_021815655.1 Deltaproteobacteria bacterium
GCAGGCCGCCAAGCCCAGCAGGGCCAGGAGCAAGGGGACCGGCCGCCAGTAACGAGCCAGGAGGTTCAGGCGCGCAATCATCGTTGGCCTCCCTTGGCGGCGGCGGCCTGCTCCAGACGGGTGGCCTTGTCCCGCACCGTGGCCAAGTCCGGGGCCGTGGGGTTCAGGTCGCAGTATTTATGCAGGGCGATGGCCGCGTCGGCCTCATGGCCCAACTGCTCCAGGGCCAGCCCCAGGTTCTTATAGGCCACGGCCAGGTCGGGCTGCACCTCGATGGCCTTGAAATAGGCCCCCACCGCATCCTCGGTCTGCCCCTGCTTGCGCAAGGCCAGGCCCAGGTTGTTCCAGGCCTGGCCGTTGTGGACGTCGGCCCGCACGGCCTGCCGAAAGAGACCGACGGCCTGGGTCAGGTTGCCAGCCCGGGCCTGGGCCAGGCCGGCCTCGTTGAGTCGCGCCGCGGCCTCTGGACCCCTGGCCGGCGCCGAGGTGGTCGTCTCGGGTGGGGACTGGGGCGGGGCCTGGCCAGCCGGCGGCGTGGTCAGGCCCAAGGGGCCCGGGCTGGCCGGCGCTGGCCCGCCTTGGGGGAAGGAAGGCATGGTGGAGGGCATGCCCGGCGCGGGCTGCGGGGCCATCTGCCCCTCGGTCGCCGGCGGTTGCCCGGCCTCGGGCGTGGATGATGGGGTCTGGACGCCCACCTGGGCATCCACGGCCGGCGTCTGCCCCTCAGCTGGCGCCGGGGGGAGGCCGGGCGGCGTCTGCCCGCCGATCTGCACCTCCAGGGGCGGGGCTTTCTGCCCGGGCTGGGGGGTGTCGGCCGGCAGGGGGGCCGGGGTGGCTACCTGGGTCTGGCCGGGAGACGGTGAGGCCGGGGTGTTGGTGAGCGCGGCGGGCGGGGCTGGTTTCTTGCCGCTGCTCAGGATGATGAACAGGGCCACGGCCACCACCACCAGGGCCAGCCCCAGGGCCGACCAGGCCAGCCAGGCCGGCATGCCGGAGCGCCCCTGGCGGCCCTGGCTCCCGGCCGGGGCCGGAGTGCCGCAGTTGGCACAGAAGTTGGCCCGTGGCCGCAGGGGTTCTCCGCAGCTTGGGCAGATGACGGTAGGCGGCATGAAGGCTCCCCTATGGGTTAGGCGAAAATGGGGTCAGGCCGGGCCGGGCCGGCCCAGGGCTATGAGGCCTTTTTTACCACCACGGTGCGGGCCAGGCGATCACCCAGGCGCTGCTTGAGCGGCGAGGTCCAGACCAGGACGGCCCCCACCAGGTAGCCCAACTGGCCATCCACCAGCCGCAGCAGGCTGCGCGTCAAGGCGGTGCTCAGGTCCATGGGCGACCCGTCCTGGCGCACTACCCGCAGCCGCAAGAGCTTCTTGCCCAGGGTTTGCCCCTGCCACAGGCCTTCCAGCACAGTGAAATAGGCCAGCCAAAACACCGTGGTCAGGCCGATCACCGCCAGGGCCGGAGCGCCGTGCAACTCAAAGCCGTCGGCGGTCAGACCGCCGGGCACCCAGCCGGCCACCAGCCGCCCCAGGCCCAGGTAGAAGGCCAGGATCACCAGGGAATCGATGATCTGGGCCAGGGCGCGCGGACCCACGCCCTGGCATTCCTGGCTGGCCGGCCCTGGTATTGGCGGCGGACCTGGCGAGGTCGGCCCCGGGGTCAGGGGCGGCAACCGCCAAGGCTGGGGCTCCTGGCTGGGGGCGCGCCTCACCGCGGTGCCGCAGGCCTGGCAGAAGCGGTCGGGGTCCTCTAGACGGGTGCCGCAGTGGCTGCAATAGGGCATGAATACATCCCCCTCCGAGGCTCGAGGCCGGCAAAGGCCGGCACCGGCACCCCGAGAATCATTATATTACACTGCCAAATTACCTGGAGAGTTACAAGAGAGGTGTTGCTCCGCCGGCCCGGCGGGGCGGCGCGCCCTACGATATCGTAATCATCGGCGGGAAGGGGCTTACGTAATTGTAACTACCAGCCCCTGGGCCCAGGCTCAGTCGGTGGCCAGAGTGGCCAGGCGCTGGCGCAGACGCTCCCGGAAGCCCTCCAGGGCGCTCTGGTCCAGACCCAGGCTTCGCAGGCTGGCTTCCCAGGCCAGCCCTTCCTCGCCCTGCCGGGCAGCGAGTTCCGGCTGGTCCACTGCCTGGGCCATACCGTCGGCCAGGTGGGTCAAGGCCGTCATCTCACCATATTCCGTCTGGGCCTGGGGCTGGTGGTGCTGGCCGATCACCTCGCTGAGCAGCGGCGGCAGCCCCCAGCGCCGGGCCAGGTAGCGCCCCAACTCCTGGTGATCCAAGTTCTGGAGCCCCTCGGCGGCCAGCCAACTCAGCCCCTGGCGCTCCTGTACATGCCGCACCGATTGATAGGCCAGCGGGAAACAGGCCGCCAGCAGCACCTTGCCCAGGTCGTGCAACAGGCCGCAGGCAAAGGCGGTCTCGCGTTCGGGGCAGGACAGCTCCCTGGCCAGAAGGGCGGCGGCTTCGGCGGTTTGCAGGCTGTGCCGCCAGAGCATCTGGCCCTCGGCTCGCTTGTAGAGTCTGGAGGCGCGCAACACCTGGTCCAGGCCGCAGGCCAGGCATAGCTGCCGCACCTCTTGCAGGCCCAGCACCTGCAAGCCCGTCTGCACGCTGGTCACGCGCCCGGCCAGACCATAGAAGGGGCTGTTGGCCCGGGCCAGGACCCGGGCGCTCAGGCCCGGTTCCTGACGGATAAGGGCCTCCATCTCGGTCAGGGAACTCCAGGGGTCTTCCAGACAAGTCAGAAGCTTCTGCCAGACCAGGGGCAGCACCGGCAGGTTGCTGATGCTGGCCAGCACCTTGGGGTTGATAAGGGGAGGAGAATCTTCCCGCTCCGAAATGCGTGCTGGCAGCATGACTATCCCCTCGGTTCGTGGGTGGCAAGGTGTCCGGCAACCGGGCCGGCGGCTGGCGGCATGGCGCTCTACCAAAACTAGGCACAGCAAAATGGGTGCCAGGGCAGGACAGCAAGAGGGCGGCTGAGATCAGGGGAGGGGAGGACTGAGATGAACGCCCAGGGTGTGCCTCGTCCAACTTGACCCGTGGTTGTCCTTGGACATATCGAGGGATAGACTCATGGCCAAGTTTTATCGTCGATCTACCTGAACATGGAGGCATCCATGGGTACGGCAACAACAACGCCCATGCGGCAACTGGTCAATAAAGTCCCGGAAGTTACGTTGCTTTTCTGGGTAATCAAGATCGCGGCCACCACCTTTGGTGAAACTGGCGGGGATACGGTTTCCATGTCCATGCATCTGGGCTATCTAGTGGGAACCGGCATTTTTGCGGCCATTTTTCTGGTGGCCGTGGCAGCGCAAATCAAGGCCAAGCGATTTTATCCATTTCTGTACTGGACAACCATTATCGCCACCACCACCGTGGGCACCACACTGGCCGACTTTGCCGACCGCTCCTTGGGTATTGGCTACGCGGGGGGAACCACACTACTCTCGGGGTTGCTACTGGCCTCGCTCGCGGTGTGGTATCTCACCCTGGGTTCGGTGTCCGTGGATACCGTCAGTTCACCTAAAGCTGAATTGTTT
>JAKAGJ010000430.1 GCA_021815655.1 Deltaproteobacteria bacterium
CATCGCCGACCGGGACTACGACGCCAGGAACCCCCGCACCGCCGACCGCCCCCTGGTCACCGGCCGGGTGAGCCCCTTGCAGGCATGGGCCTGGCTGGTGGGGGCCTGCGCGCTCCTGGTGCTGGCGGCCTGGATGTTGAACCCCCTGTGCCTCAAGCTCTCGCCGGTGGCGCTCATCTGGGTGCTGGGCTACAGCTTCAGCAAGCGCTTCACGGCCCTGTGCCACATCTGGCTGGGCCTGGCCACCGCCCTGGCGCCTTTGGGGGCCTGGCTGGCGGTGGCGGGGCAGTTCAGTGGGGGCGCGGTGGTGCTGGCTATCGCCTGCGCCTGCTGGGTGGCCGGCTTCGACGTGATCTACGCCTGCCAGGACATCGACTTCGACCGGGGCCAGGGGCTCAGGAGCCTGCCGGCCCGGATGGGTGTCGAGCGGGCCCTGTGGGTGAGCCGGGGGCTGCACGCCGGTGCCATGCTGGGCTTCTTCCTGGTGGGTTTCATTTTCGGGCTGGGCCGGTACTATATGGGCGGGGTGGCCCTGATCGCCGCCATCCTGGTGTTGGAGCAGGTACTGGTGGCCCGGCGCCTGGCCAACGTGCCCATGGCCTTTTTCACCCTCAACGGGCTGGTTTCCATCATGTACTTCGTGTTTCTGGCGGCTGACCGCTGGCTGGGGGGCGCGGGTGCATAGCCTGGAGATCGACCTGCGCTACCTGGGGGTGCTGGACAAGGCCCTGCAGATCGCCGCCGAGCTGGGCCCCCAGGCGGCGGTGCGCTACGTGCGCTCCTCCTACCGCCTGCTCTCCAAGGTCTACCACCCGGACCTGCACAGCCAGAACCGGCAGGCGGCCGTGGAGGGGCAGCGGCGGCTCAACGCGGTCAAGGAGCGACTGGACATGACCAGCGACGAAGAACTCACGCGCTTTCTGGGCGCGGCGGCGGGACCCGCCGAGGGCCACCCCCGCGTGCTGGTGGTGGATGACGAGGACGGGCTCAAGGAGAACCTGGCCGAGCTCCTGAGCCTGGAGGGCTACCACGTTGGCACCGCCTCCAACGGCCTGTTGGGGATGAAGGCCCATCTCTCCTTTCGCCCCGAGCTGGTCATCACCGACGTGGTGATGCCCATCATGGACGGCGTGGAGATGGTGCGCCAGCTTAAGGAGCGCGACCCCGGCCTCAAGGCCCTGTTCATCAGCGGCTTTTTTGGCACTCGCTCCATCCGGGGCGAGTTGCTGGAGCAGATCAACCGCTTCGGCTACCCCATGCTGGCCAAGCCCTTCCGTCCCAGCCAGCTATTCGCCCTGGTGCGACAGGCCCTGGGTTAGCCTCGCCCCTCGCGGCCCCCCGCAACCTGCGATGGACTTTTCCGGCCGCCTGCTTGTAACATGGTGAAACTCTCCCCGCGTTTCAGCCACGGCCTGGTCTGCCTGCGGCAAGGCCCCACCAGGAGATCGTCATGGATTTGAAGTTCGAGACCAGCTACGCCAAGACCAGGTTCCTCGACCCCTTCCGCGAGTTCCAGACCACCGAGCTGGACATCGAGACCCGGCGCTGCCCCCTGAGCGGCGACACCGCCCGGGTGCTGCGCTTCCGGGCGCGCCCGCTGGGGCCCGTCGACCACTCCCTGTTCATCGCGCGCTCCCAGGAGAGGCCCTGCCCCTTTTGCCCCGAGAACATCGAGCGCATGACCACCCGCTATCTGCCCCAGGACCTGCCCCAGGGGCGCCTGCAGCGCGGCCAGGCCACCCTGTTCCCCAACGCCTTCCCCTACGAGGCCATGAACGCGGTGTTGGTGCTGGGCCACGAGCACTACCTGCGGCCGGCCCAGTTCACGCCCGAGCTCCTGGCCAACGCCCTCACCCTGGCCCAGGAGGGCTTCCGCCGCCTGGCCAAAGGCCTGCTCTACGCCTCCCTGAACTGGAACTACATGATGACCGCCGGGGCCGGTCTGGTGCACCCCCACTTCCAGCTCGCCGCCGGCCGCCGGCCCACCCGCTTCCAGGCCGAGCTGCGCACCCGCGCCCGCGCCTTCGCCCGCACCAACGAGGGCGCCGACATCGTGGCCTCCTTCCTGGAGGCCGAGCGCAAGGACGGCCGCCGCTGGCTGGGCCGTCTGGGCCCGGCCTCCTGGGTGACGCCCTTCGCCCCCCGGGCCATCTATGACATCATGGCCCTGGTGCCCGGCGACAAGGGGCTCCTGGACCTCAAGCCCAACCAGGTGGAGCGCCTGGCCCAGGGGCTCTGCCGGGTGCTGGCCTTTTTCGAGTCCGAGGGCGTGGGCTCCTTCAACATGGCCCTGCACACCCAGCTCAGCGCCGGGGCCGGCCTGCCCATGATGCTCCGGCTGGCCAGCCGCATCGACATACCGCCCATGGGCGTGGACGAGATCAACTACTTCGAGAAGCTGCACGACGAGATGATCACCTTCCTGCCCCCGGAGGAGTTGGCCGACCGCCTGAAGCCGCACTGGGCGGGCTGAGCCGCCCCGCGCCTTCCCTGGGCCTTGCCCTGGCCGCGCCGCGCGCGGCCGGCGGAGGGTTATGGCCATGTCCCAGCCCCTCGACACCACCCTGGGCCAACTACTGGATCGCGTGGCCTGGGCCAGGCCCCAGGCCGAGGCCCTGGTGGACCTGCCCAGCGGACAGCGGCTGACCTATGCCCGGTTCCGGGACCAGGCCGAGGCCCTGGCCCGGGGCCTGGTGGCCCTGGGGCTGCCCGACGGCGACCACCTGGCCCTCTGGGCCCCCAACCGCCCCGAGTGGCTCATCGCCTGGTTCGCGGCGGCCAAGGCCGGTCTGGTGCTCACCAGCGTGGACACGGCCTATACCTCCCAGCAACTGGCCTATCTGCTGGGACAGTCCGAGGCCAGTTGCCTGGTGCTGGCCCCGGGGGCCAGGGAGGGCGGGTCCCTGGAGGCGCTCATGCAGTTGGCCCCGGAGCTGGGCCTGGCCCGGGGCGAGCGCCTGGAGTGCGAGGCCCTGCCCCACCTGGCCCAGGTGGTGGTGATGGACGACCCGGGGCCGGTGCCGCCCGGGGCCTGGCGCTGGGGCGAGGTGCTGGAGCTGGGCCAGGGCCTGGACCCGGAAACCCTGGCCCGCCGCCAGGCCGCCCAGTCCCCCCAGGACGTGGCCACCCTGCTCTACACTTCCGGCACCACCGGCGCGCCCAAGGGCGTCATGTCGCGCCATTACGGCCTCTTGAACACATCGGCGGCCGGCGCGCGCAACCAGCGGCTATCCGAGCAGGACCGGCTGTGCCTGTCCGTGCCTCTCTGCCACATGTTCGGCTGCGTATGCGTGGCTTTGACCGGCATCCTAGCCGGGGCCTGTCTGGTCATCCCCTCGCGCCTGCCCGACGCGAAAGCCAGCCTGCTGGCCGTGGCCAGGGAGCGCCTGACCGCCCTCTACGGCCCGCCCACCACTTTCATTGCCATGATGGATTTGCCCGAATACCGGGGCCTGGACCTCGGCAGCCTGCGCACCGGCGTCATGGCCGGCGCGGTCTGCCCCATCGAGGTGATGCGGCGGGTGGTGGAGGAGATGGGCGTCACCTACATCC
>JAKAGJ010000431.1 GCA_021815655.1 Deltaproteobacteria bacterium
GGGTATGAAGGCCGTGAACCTGCCGCGCCCCGCCGCCAGGCTTTGGTCCTGGAGATCGCGCAGGCGGCTCAAGTGCTCGATGCGCTCGCCCGGGGTCTCCAGGCTGCCGAACATCATGGTGGCCGTGGTCATGAGCCCGCGCTGGTGGGCCAGCTCCATGACCTTCAGCCATTGCCCGGTGCCGCACTTGCCCGGCGCGATGAGCCCGCGCACGCGGTCCACCAGGATTTCGGCCCCGCCGCCGGGGATGGAGCCCAGGCCGGCGGCGATGAGCCGGTCCAGGGCCTCGTCCAGCCCCAGGCCATCCAACTGGGCCATGTGCACCACCTCGGGCGGGGACAGGCCGTGGATTTGGATGGGGTAATGCTCCTTGATGAAACGGAAGGTCTCGCAGGTGGCGGTTATGCCCATGCGGGGATGCAGTCCACCCTGTACCAGGATTTGGGTGCCACCCAGGGCCAGGGTTTCCTCGATCTTTTGGCACAGGGCCTGGCGGTCCAGGATATAGCCCTCGGCGTGCCCCGGCGGCCGGAAAAAAGCGCAGAAGCGGCAGGCGGAGAGGCACTCGTTGGTGGTGTTGATGTTGCGGTCCACCACGTAGGTGACCATGGGCGCCGGGTTGAGCAGCAACCGGCGCTGGTGGGCCAGATAGCCCAGGGTCAGCAGGTCGGCCTGCTCCAGGAGCAGCAGGGCCTGGGCCGCGCCCAGGCGCCGGCCTTGCTCGGCGGCTTCAAGGGCCTGGGCCAGGGCGCCGCTGGCGGCGGTCTGTGCCTGGGGCATCAGGCCGCCTCCTCGGCGGGGGCCAAGGCCGGCAGGTGGCGGTAGAAGCTGTCGCGGCGCACAGGCTCGAAGCCCGCGGCCAGGATCATCTGCCTGAGTTGGCGCTCGCTCAGGCCCTGGGCGGTGGTGCCCCCGGCCATGTGGGTGATGCGCTCCTCCACGATGGTGCCGTCCAGGTCGTCAGCCCCGAAGTTCAAGGCCACCTGGGCCATCTTGGGTCCCAGCATCACCCAGTAGGCCTTGATGTGCGGGAAGTTGTCCAAGAGCAGCCGGCTGGCGGCCACCACCCGCAGATCGTCCAGGCCGCTGGTGGGCGAAATATCGCCCAGCTTGGTGTTCTGGGAGTGGAAGGCCAGGGGGATGAAGGCCGAGAAGCCGCCGCTTTGGTCCTGCTGGCCGCGCAGGGCCAGGAGGTGGTCCACGCGCTCCTCGGGGCTCTCCACGTGGCCGTAGAGCATGGTGGCGTTGGTGGGGATGCCCAAGGCATGGGCCAGGCCCGAGATCTCCAGCCAGCGCTGGCCGCTGGTCTTTTGGGGGCACAGCCGCTGGCGCACCCGGGGCGCGAAGACCTCGGCCCCGCCGCCGGGCATGGCCTTGAGGCCCACGGCCTGCAACTGGCCCAGTACCTCCTGGGCACTCTGCCCGGAGATGCGGGCGAAGTGGTCGATCTCCACCGGGGTAAAGGCCTTGAGGATAGCCTGGGGCCGGGCCTCACGCAGGGCGGTCAAGAGCTCCAGGTAGTAGCTGAAGGGCAGGTCCGGATGGCAGGAGCCCACCACATGCAGCTCGTCCACGGGCAGGGAACCGGCGAGGGCCTTGGCCGCCGCCTGGCCGGGGCTGAGCAGGAAGCCGCCCTCCTGGCCGGACTCGCGGCCGTAGGCGCAGAAGGCGCAGCCGTTGACGCAGACGTTGGAGTAGTTGATGTGGCGGTTGAGCACGTAAAAGGCCCGGCGACCATTCTTGGCCAGGCGGGCGGCGTGGGCCAGGGCCCCCAGGCCCAGAAGGTCGCGGCTTCGCATCAAGGCCAGGCCGTCCTGGCGCTCCAGGCGCTGGCCGGCCTCGAGCTTGTCGGCCACGGGGCGCAGACTGGGGTCGCTTATGATGCGCCGGGGAATATCCAAGGGCGGCAGCAGGGATAGACCAGGCAGGGCGCTGGCGCTGGCATCCTGGCGCTGGGCGGGGGCGGAGGGCATGGCGTGCGGCACCTCGTGGTGGTGACAATGACCAGGTGGTCACAGTTGGGCCAAGAAAAAAGGCCCGCCCCCGGACCCTCCGGGGTGACCACGTGGTCACAATATTAGGGCCGCGCCCAGGCTTTGGCAAGTGATTTTAAGCCAAATTGTGTGGAAGTCAGCTGGATGGCTGGCAGTTTTATTTGGGATAACAATTTGATATGGCTAACGCCGGCCATCCTTGGCCTGGGAGCGGCCAGGACTTTGGGTGGGTTATCCCAGGGCCCGATTTTATTGCAGCATGAGCGCAATCTCAGGGGAGGATGGCAAACACCCGGGCTGGAAATCCAGATCCATCTTTTGGCTTTGGGAACGTCGATACCACCAGCGCGCCAGCCTCCGGCACCTCGTCCAAATGCGCCAAGAGTTCAATCTGGTAATGGTTTCCTTTCAAAATGTAAGCCTCCAGGGAATAATCATCCTTGGAGGTGGCGAAACCGGGGTCGGTATCGGTTGTCTCATGGCCAGAAGCCGTGATCTTACAAACCTCATAGAGATATTTCAGCACCTCCAGACTCCAACCAGGATAGTGAGCTATACCGTTGGCATCCTTGTTCTGCATGGCGTCCTGGTTGGGCCATCGCCTGGACCAATCGGTACGCATGGCTACAAACGCGCCTTCCGGAATCGCGCCATGCCGTTTTTCCCAATTCCTGATGTCTTCCATGCTGATGGTGTAGTCTGGGTTGTTGGCCACGGCCTCATGAACATCAATTATCACCAAAGGAAGGATCATCTCTTTTACATCGATTTGATCCACGGAGCGCAGGCCTTTCACAAAGTGCGCCGGAGGGTCGACGTGGGTTCCCCATTGGCCCACGTGCGTGAAGGACTGCGCATAAAATCCGCTGCCCAGTTTGCCAACCCCTGGCTCATACCAGTACAAAACCTCTCGTTTCTCATCCGGAAAGCCTTTCCAATGCGGAATCCCTGGCGAAAAGGCGTGGGTGAGATCAACGAATTTCTTTTCCTTTATCACCCGCCACGCGTCCGCGAGTGTAGGCTGTTCCGCGGCCAGGCAGCCGGATGTCGAAGCCAGGATCATCCCGGCCACCAGTAGAAACAACCCAGCGATATTCTTCATTGGTTTCATTGAGGTGCCCCTGGAAATATTTCTAAAGCTGCCCCTTGATGAAGTTCAATAAGCCGCCGGCGGCCAGTATCTGGCGCTCCCGGGGGCTGGCCTTGAGCACCAATGACAGGGGCCGGCCCCGCACCGTGGCCGCGATCTGCTCGCCGCCCTCCAGGATGGCCTGGCGCAGACCCGGCAACTGGATCACCTGCCCGGCTTCCAGGCGGTCGTAGTCCGCCGGGTCGGCCAGGACCAGGGGCACGATGCCGAAGTTGACCAGGTTGGCGCGGTGGATGCGGGCGAAGGATTTTACAATTTTCACCTGCACACCGAGATGGCGCGGGGCCAAGGCCGCGTGCTCCCGCGACGAGCCCTGGCCATAGTTCTCGCCGCCCACCACCGCCGCCGGGGCCGCCGCCTGGGCCTTTTGGGCGAAATCGGCATCCAGGGCGGCG
>JAKAGJ010000432.1 GCA_021815655.1 Deltaproteobacteria bacterium
CAGACGGCTCCCGTATCGACTTTGTCCAAACATAAAAGGGGCGGGGTCGAGTGCCTCGACTCCCATCACGGGTCGGGAGGCACCCCGCCTTGGGCCGGCCCAGGTGGCTCCCGTATCGACCATGTCCAACAACAAATGGCGGGGGTTACCCCCGCCATTTGAAGCCGTTAGGGCTGGGGCCTAGAACTGAATCAAGGTGGCGCCCCAGGTCAGCCCGCCGCCGAAGACCGTCACGCACACCAGGTCGCCGGGCTTGATGCGGCCAGAACGCACCGCCTCGTCCAGGGCGATGGCCGAGCTGGCCGAGCTGATGTTGCCGTATTTCTCGATGGTGATGAAGAACTTCTCCTCGAAGTTCACGTCCAGGCGCTTGGCCAGCGATTGCAGCATGCGGATGTTGGCCTGGTGGGGGATGTAGAGGTCCACGTCCTGGGGTTTAAGCCCCCGGCGGCCCAACACCGTCTCCACCGACAGGGCGAAGTGCTTCACCGCCACGCGCACCGAGGCGGCGGCCTCGATGAGCCGCAAGGTATGCAGCTTCTTGTCCACCGATTCGTAGCTGATGGGGGTGGTCTTGGAGCCGCCGCCGGGCATCAAGAGGTTCTGGCCGTTGGCGCCGTCGGTGCCGATGTAGGTTTCGATTATCTGGGGCAGGCCTTCCTCGGCCTTGAGCACCACCGCCCCGGCGCCGTCGCCCCACAGGATGCAGTTGGCGCGGTCGGTCCAGTCCTGCACGCGGGTCATCACCTCGCTGGCCACCACCAGCATGGTCTTGCCAGCACCAGCCTGCATGTAGCGCATGGCCACGTCCAGCACGAAGCAAAAGCCCGAGCAGGCCGCCGTGACGTCGAAGGAGATGGCCTGGGGGGCGTCCAGCTTGGCCTGTAGCCAGTTGGCGCCGCTGGGGCAGCACATGTCGGGAGTGACCGTGGCCATGATGATGTAGTCCAGGTCGCGGTCGCTCACCCCGGCGGCCTCCATGGCCTGGCGGCAGGCCGGCAGGGCCAGGTCGCTGGCGGCCTGGTCCGGGGCGGCCACGCGGCGCTCGCGGATGCCGGTGCGCTTGACGATCCACTCGTCGCTGGTGTCCAGGGATTTTTCCAGGTCGAAATTGGTCAGGATCTTTTCGGGCACGTAAGAGCCCGTTCCCGCCACTCTGATTGGCACCATCTAACCGTCTCCGGGTCTGAGAAAGGCCGCGCCCCCGTGGAATAGGGGGCGCGGCGGCAAGGTTTGGGGATTTACTTTTTCAAGGTGGCCTGGGCCGCCGCCAGGCGCGCGATGGGCACCCGGAAGGGGGAGCAGCTGACGTAGTTGAGCCCCACCTGGTGGCAGAAGGCCACCGAGGCCGGGTCGCCGCCGTGCTCGCCGCAGATGCCCACCTTGAGGTCGGCGCGCACCGAGCGCCCCTTCTTGACGCCCATGGCCACCAGGGCGCCCACGCCCTCCACGTCCAGGCTGACGAAGGGGTCCTGGGGAAGGATGCCCTGGTCGACGTACATGGGCAAAAAGCGTCCGGCGTCGTCGCGGGAGAGCCCAAAGGTGGTCTGGGTCAGGTCGTTGGTGCCGAAGGAGAAGAACTGGGCCTCGCTGGCGATCTGGTCGGCGGTGAGCGCGGCGCGCGGCAGCTCGATCATGGTGCCGACCATGTACTTGATCTTCACGCCCTTGGCCTTCATCACTTCCTCGGCCACGCGGATGACGATCTCTTTTTGCAGCTTCAGTTCGTTGACGTGGGCCACCAGGGGGATCATGACCTCGGGGTAGACCCTCTTGCCCTCCTTGGTGACGATGCAGGCGGCCTCGAAGATGGCCCGGGCCTGCATCTCGGTGATCTCGGGGTAGGCGATGCCCAGGCGGCAGCCGCGGTGCCCCAGCATGGGGTTGGCCTCCTTGAGGGCCTCCACCTTGGCCTCCACGTCGGCCGGCTTTACGCCCAGGTCCGAGGCCACCTGCTTGATCTCGGCCTTGGTGTGGGGCAGGAATTCGTGCAGGGGCGGGTCCAGGGTGCGGATGGTCACGGGCAACCCGGCCATGGCCCGGAAGATGCCCACGAAGTCCTCGCGTTGCATGGGCAGGATCTTGCCGAGAGCCTTCTTGCGGCCGGCCACGTCGCCCGCCAGGATCATCTCGCGCACGGCCACGATGCGTTCGCCCTCGAAGAACATGTGCTCGGTGCGGCACAGGCCGATGCCCTCGGCCCCAAAGGCCCGGGCCACGGCGGCGTCGTGGGGGGTGTCGGCGTTGGTGCGCACGCCCAGGGTGCGGAACTCGTCCACCCATTTCATGAAGGTGCCGAAGTCGCCGGTGAGCTTGGTGTCCACCTTGTTGACCTGGCCCAGGTAGACCTCGCCCTTGCTGCCGTCCAGGCTGATCCAGTCACCGCGCTTGACCAACACCCCGCCGTTGGCCGTGAAGCTTTCCTTGGCGTAGTGAACCGTGATGTCCGAGCAGCCGGCCACGCAGCATTTGCCCATGCCCCGGGCCACCACGGCGGCGTGGCTGGTCATGCCGCCGCGGCTGGTGAGGATGCCCTCGGCGGCGTTCATGCCCCGGATGTCGTCGGGGCTGGTCTCCACGCGCACCAGGATGACCTTCTTGCCCTTCTGGTGCCACTCCTCGGCCTCGGACGCCGAGAAGACCACCTGGCCCACGGCGGCGCCGGGGCTGGCGGGCAGGCCCTTGGCGATGAGCTTCTTGCTGGCTAAAGGGTCCAGCATGGGGTGCAGCAACTGGTCAAGCTGCTCGGGCGTGACCCGGGCGATGGCCTGGGCCTTGGTCAGGAGCTTCTCCTTGACCATGTCCACGGCGATCTTCACCGCCGCGGCGGCCGTGCGCTTGCCGGTGCGGGTCTGCAACATCCACAGCTTTCCCTGCTGGACGGTGAACTCGATGTCCTGCATCTCTTTGTAATGCTTTTCCAGCTTGTTGCGAATGCCCACCAGCTGCTTGTACAGCTTGGGCATCTCGTCTTCCAGGGTCATGACGGTCTTGGGCACCTTCTTGGCCCGGTTGATGGGCTGCGGCGTGCGGATGCCGGCCACCACGTCCTCGCCCTGGGCGTTGGTCAGGTACTCGCCGTAGAAGTAGTTCTCGCCCGTGGAGGGGTCGCGGGTGAAGGCCACGCCCGTGGCCGAGTCGTTGCCCATGTTGCCGAAGACCATGGCCTGCACGTTGGTGGCCGTGCCCCAGTCCTCGGGGATGTTGTTGATCTGGCGGTAGGAGATGGCCCGTGGGATGTTCCAGGACTCGAAGACCGCGCCGATGCCGCCCCAGAGCTGCTCCAGGGGCTCCTCGGGGAAGGGCTTGCCCAGGCGCTGCTTGATGAGGGCCTTGAACTCGGCCACCAGCTCCTTGAGGTCTTGGGCGCTGAGGTCGGTGTCCAAGAACACCCCGCGCTTTTTCTTCTTGGCCTCCAGGATTTCCTCGAAGGGGTCGTGTTCCTTCTGGTCCTTGGGCCTGACCCCCAGCACCACGTCGCCGTACATGTTGACGAAGCGGCGGTAGGCGTCGTAGGCGAAGCGCTCGTTGCCGGTCTT
>JAKAGJ010000433.1 GCA_021815655.1 Deltaproteobacteria bacterium
CGGGCGGCTCATCACCTCGTGCACCGGGGCCTGAGGGTCCAGGCCCTTGGCCAGCACCCGCGAGCGCAGGTCGGTGTCGGTGAGGATGCCCAGGTGCAGGCCCGTCTCCTCGCGCACCACGATGGAGCCCACCCGGGCCTCGGTCATGCGCCGGGCCGCCTCCTGGATGGTGGTCAGCGGGGTGCAGGTGAGCACCTCGGCGGTCATCAACTCCGAAACCTGGCTGCGCCCCAGCATGGCGTCCAGCCCCAGGGATTGGCCGCCGGTGAGCACCGGGCCGGGGGCCTGGCTGGCCCGCTGGGAGGCCTGGATGTTGCGCGCCAGGGAAAAGCTGAAATGGCGCTTGAAGGCCGGCTGGCTCTCCACCAAATGGCGGAAGTGCTCGCCGGGCAGCAAAAAGGCGATGACGTCCTCGCGGGCGGTGACGTCGAACAGGGCCTGGGCGCCCTGCAAGAGGCTCACCGCCCCGAAGCAGTCGCCCTCGCCGCGCAGGTCTATCAAGAGCTCGCCGCCGGAGTCGTCGGGCAGGGTCACCTTCACCGAGCCGGACTTGATGATGTGCAGGAACTTGGCCGGGGCGTCGCCGGAGCGGATAATCACCTCGCCGCGGGGGAAGTAGGCGATCTCCATGCGCGAGACGGCCCGGGTAAGGTCCTCCTCGCTCAGGGTGTCAAAGGGCACCACGGTGTGGATCAGATCCTTGATGCGCGGCAGGGGAAAATCGCCCATACGCTTCCCTGGGTGGAGAGTGAACCTGCGCGCCGGCAGGCCGCTGGCGCGGCACCGCCCCCGGCCGAGGGAGCACCCCGCGCGCGCAGCTTTCCAACCTTCTGCCACATATTAGAAAAAGCCGGCAAGGACCGCCATGGGGGGAACCCCGTATTTTAGGTAGGGCCGTCCCTACCACCCCCAGCCGGAGCAGGGCCAGGGGCCGCCCTACTTGCGCCAGGGGGGCTTCTCCAGCAGGTCCAGACCCTCGCCGGGGTAGGTGCGCCACTGCGCCGACGGCGTGGGGCTGGTCACCTCCGGCCAGTGCCCCGGCTGGGGGCCGGCCCCCTCCCGGGTCACGGCCGAAGGCTGGCGGTCCACCATGCGCGGGTCCTGGTGCAGGTCCAGCCGCGGGGACAGGTGGGTGAATTCAATGGGGATGCCGTTGGGGTCGAAGGAATAGATGGAATGGATGAAGGCGTGGTCAATGGGCTCGCTGACCCAGAAGCCGGCGGCCTCCAGACGGTCTTTGAGCTCCCACAGGTCCGCCTCGCCGGCCACCCCGATGGCCAGGTGGTCGAAGACAAAGGGCCCCTGGGTGGGATAGCCGTGGTCCTTCTCGGGCACCGGCTCCACCCCCGGCCACTCGAAAAAACCCAGCAGGGTGCCAGGGGCCAGCTCGAAGAAATACTGCCGGCCGCCGGGCTTGCCCAGGCCGGCCGCCAGGGGCAGCCCGATGAGGTCGCGCCAGAAGCGTATGGTCTGGTCCATGTCGCCGGTGGCCAGGGCCAGGTGGTGGAATCCGGTGTAGGTGGCCATGCGGTTGCCTCCATCTACGGTGGGGGGGCGCCGCCATTGGCCCGGGACTTGGCGGCCTCAAATAAGCATTGTAATCACCCTGGACCCCCGGCACCAGCCCGGCCGGGCCGCCAGGGGTTATTTTGGTTTTATCCTCTCGTGAAATTTGGTATTATCCCGGCTGGTTAGGCCGAATGGGCCGCCACCGTGCAAGATGCTTGACGTCCCCGGGAGGGTGTGCTAACAATTTGCCCCTAGGGCTTGAAACGCTAACTACTTCATAGTATTAAACAAAGTTCCCCAAGCCCGGCCGGGCGCCGCGACCTCTGCCCCTGGGACCATGGCGGGCCCAGCGGCCGGGAACATGGCGGACGTGGAGATTTTTATTTTGGCGCTTACCGAGATTCTAAGCCGCAAGCGGGAGACCCTGGTGGACCAGTGGTTCAGCCAGGCGGTGGCCACCTATCCCGACGAGTCGGCCCGCTTCCTCAAACGCAAGAAGGACCAGTTCCACAACCCCGTGGGGCACACCCTGGCCCTGGAGACAGATGCCCTGTTCACGGAGCTGTTGGGGGACATGGACCAACAGAAGATCCAGGCCAGCCTGGACCGCATCGTGCGCATCCGGGCCATCCAGGACTTCTGCCCCTCCCTGGCCCTGGGTTTCATCGCCAGCCTGAAAGCCATCATCTGGCGGGAGTTGGGCGATCAAATCAGGCAGCAGGGCCTGGCCGAGGAGATGCGCGGCCTGGAGGGGCGCCTGGACCAGGTGCTCCTGATGGCCTTCGACGTGTTCATGGCCGTGCGCCAGCGCATATACGAGATGAAGGCCGAGGAGGTCAAGCGCCTGTACTACCAGGTCATAAGAAAGGCGGACATCCTCTGCCCCATTCCCCAGCAGGAAGAACCCGACTTGCCGTCAGGGAAATAGCCGCCAGGCTCCCGCAAAGGGCGGGCAACGGTGGCTGAACATTAATATAAAAAGGAAACCATCAATGACAGCCAAACCTGAAACGAGGTAGCGTTCCATGAGCTTCATCTTTTCACTAGTTGCCGTAACGGCACTCGTTCTGGTTGCGTTCGCAGGGGTGGCATTGGATCTGCGCTACCTCATGGGGGTGGTGATCCCCTACGCGGCGCTGGCCACCTTCCTGCTGGGCGTGGCCTATCGGGTGCTGAAGTGGTCCAGTTCGCCGGTGCCCTTCCGCATTCCCACCACCTGCGGCCAGGCCAAGGGCCTTGACTGGGTAAAAACCAACAAGATCGACAACCCCTGCTCCACCGGGGCGGTCATCTTGCGGATGCTGTTGGAGGTGTTCCTCTTCCGCTCGCTGTTCCGCAACACCCGCATGGAATACCGCGACGGCAGCAAGGTGCGCTACGGCTCCAGCAAGTGGCTGTGGCTCTTCGGCCTTTTGTTCCACTGGTCCTTTTTGATCGTGGTGATCCGGCACATGCGCTTCTTCTTCGAGCCGGTGCCGGCCCTGGTGCAGGCCGTGGAGCACGTCGACACCTTCTTCGAGATGGGCCTGCCCCTGCCCGGCCCCAACGGCCTGGAGGTAGGCCTGCCCCTGTTGGCCCAGAGCGGCGTGATCCTCCTGGCGGCGGCCACCTTCCTGTTCCTGCGCCGGGTGCTGATCCCCCAGGTGCGCTACATCTCCCTGGCCAGCGACTGGTTCCCGCTCCTGCTCATCATCTTCATCGCCAAAACCGGCATCATCATGCGCTACGTGCTCAAGGTGGACGTGGTGGCCATCAAGAAGCTGGCCCTGAGTCTGGCCTCCTTCCATCCGGCCCTGCCCGCCGAGCCCATCAGCGCCTGGTTCTTCGTGCACCTGTTCCTGGTCTGCACGCTTTTGGCCTACTTCCCCTTCAGCAAGCTGATGCACCTGGGCGGCGTGTGGCTTTCCCCCACCCGCAACCTGGTCAACAACAGCCGCGAGGTCAGACACATCAACCCCTGGAACCCCGAGGTCCACTTCCACACCTACGCCGAGTACGAGGACGATTTCCGGGAGCAGATGATC
>JAKAGJ010000434.1 GCA_021815655.1 Deltaproteobacteria bacterium
ACGGCATCATGACCGTGCACCGCGACTACACCGGCGAGACCCCCTGCGGCATGAAGTTCACCACCCTGGCCGGTGTCATGGGCGGCGGCGCCTCCTCGCCGGGCTTCGTGGGCCACTCCAAGTACAACATCACCCAGCGCAAGTTCGTGGCCGGCGACGGCGGCCTCCTGCGCCTGGTGTGGATGCCCAAGAGCCTCAAGGAGGAACTGCGCGAGGGTCTCTTGCGCCGCGGCAAGGAGCTGGGCGTGCCCGACCTGATCGACAAGATCGCCGACGAGACCGTGGGCATCGACGAAGCCACCGTGTATGAGTTCCTGCAGAAGGTCGGCCACCCGGCCGTGGGCATGGACCCCATCGTTGGCTAGCTAACAACCAAGGTGCCCCCCCTGGCCCGGGGGGCACCTAAATTCTCAGCACCGATCTACTTCGCGGGTTTTCTGGGAAGGAGTGGAGCATGGCCCTCACCGGCATTCAGATCTTTAAACTACTGCCCAAAACCAACTGCGGGGAGTGCGGGGTACCCACCTGTCTGGCCTTCGCCATGAACTTGGCGGCCGGCAAGGCCGAGTTGGACGCTTGCCCCTACGTCTCCGATGAAGCGCGCGAGCAACTGGCCGAGGCCAGCGCTCCCCCCATCCGTCCCGTGGCCATCGGCAGCGGCGCCACCGCCTTCAAGGTGGGCGGCGAAACCGTGCTGTTCCGCCACGAGAAGACCTTCTTCAACCCCTGCGCCTTTGCCGGCACCATCAAGGACACCGACGCCGACATCGCCGAGAAGGCCAAGCGCTGGGCCTCCTACCAGTGGGAGCGCGTGGGGCTCACCCTGCGCCCCGAGCTGGTCTTCCTGGAGTGCAAGAGCGGCGACGCGGGGAAATTCCAGGCCGCCGCCCAGGCGGTGGTGGACAACTCCGATCTGTCCCTGATCCTGGCCTGTGAGGACCCGGCCATCCTGGGTCCGGTGGCCAAGGCCTTCAAGGACAAGAAGCCCCTGCTCTACGCCGCCACGGCGGCCAACGCCGACAAGATGTGCGCCATCGCCGGCGAGACCGGCCTGCCCCTGGCCGTCAAGGGCGTGGACCTGGACGAGATCGCCGAGCTGACCGCCGAGTTGACCGGCGCCGGCTTGAAGGACCTGGTCATCGACTCCGGCGCCCGTGATCTGCCCGGCGTCTTCGAGGACAACGTGGCCACCCGCCGCGCGGCCCTCATGGCCAACAACCGCGCCCTGGGCTTCCCGCTCATCAGCTTCGCCTGCGCCGCCGGCGGCGACGACCTGTCCGCCCAGGTGGCGGCGGCGGCCCTGATGGTGGCCAAGTACTCGGGCATCATCGTCCTGGGCGACCTCACCGCCGAGGCCATCTTCCCGCTTCTCCTGGAGCGGCTCAACATCTACACCGACCCCCAGCGCCCCATGACCGTCACCCAGGGCATCTACGAGATCGGCGGCCCCGGCCCCGATTCCCCGGTGGCCGTGACCACCAACTTCTCGCTGACCTACTTCATCGTCAGCGGCGAGATCGAGTCCTCCCGGGTGCCCACCTGGCTCCTCATCAAGGACACCGAGGGCCTGTCGGTCATGACCGCCTGGGCCGCCGGCAAGTTCTCCGGCGACGACGTGGGCATGTTCATCAAAAAGAGCGGCATTGACCAGAAGGTCAACCACAAGAGCCTCATCATCCCCGGTTACGCCGCCGCCATCGCCGGCGACCTGGAAGAGGAACTCCAAGGCTGGAACATTCAGATCGGCCCCCGCGAGGCGGCCCACCTGGCCAAGTTCCTCAAGGAGTGGAAGGCCTAAGCCCTGTTTTCCGGGGCGCCGGGGGACCAAGCCCCCCGGCGCCCTGGCCCGCCGCCCCGCGGCTGGTCAGGCGACGTGTGAAACGAGGGGGCGCGAGGAAGCCCTTTTGCGCGACCAAAGGTGTTTCCCCACGCTCCCCCTTCCCCCCAATCCTAGCGAGGGTGACCCATGAAGCTAATCGGTGAAAACCTCAACGTGATCAAAAAAGAGTGCGGCCAGGCCTTCAAGGACCGCAACCCCGAGCCCATCCAGAAGATCGCCCTGGCCGAGAAGGCCGCCGGCATGGACTGGATCGACATCAACCTGGGACCGGCGCGCAAGGGCGGCCCCGAGCTGATGGAGTGGGTGGTAAAGACGGTCCAGGAAGTGGTGCCGGACATCCCCCTGGCCCTGGACACCAGCAACATCGAGGCCATCGAGGCCGGCCTGGCCGTGCACAAGGGCACGGCGCTGGTCAACTCGGTCATGGCCCGCCCCGAGCGCTACACCAAGATGCTGCCCATGGTGGCCAAGTACAAGGCCGACATGGTGGCCCTGCTCTGGGGCCCCGAGGGCCTGCCCCGCGACGAGAACGAGCGCGCCAGCCTGGCCGTGGAGCTGTGCTACGCCGCCAACGAGGCCGGCATCCCCAACGAGCAGCTCTTCGTGGACCCCATCATCACCCCGGTGAACATCCAGCAGCCCCAGCTCATGGCCACCCTGACCTTCATGCAGATGCTCCAGGACATGGCCCCCGGCGCGCGTAGCACCAACGGCCTTTCCAACATCAGCAACGGCACCCCGTGGCGTGAGCCCCTGAACCAGATCTACATGATTATGCTGGAGCGTTCCGGCATGTACTCCTGCATCGCCGACTACGAGGACAAACTGCTCATCGACATCGCCCGCGGCCGCCGCGACGATCTGGTGCAGGCGGTGCACAAGGTCATGGACGGCGAGATCACCAGTCCCGACCAGGTGGAGGGCGACGAGGCCAAGCTCTTCGTGCGCGGCGCCCGCGTCATCCTGGGGCACACTCTGTACTCCGATTCCTGGATGAACATGTAGCCACCGTGGTGGCTCCGGTCGTCCTGGGGGGCCAACCCTGGGCGACATTTCAGGCTAGACGGCATTCTCCAGCGCCCGGCGAGGCCCCCCGCCGGGCGCTGGCTTCGCTCCAGGCCCCAGGGCCCCGCGCCTATTGCAGCCCCGGCGGGGCTTTGTTATGCTGCAACCTGTATGCGAGCAGGATTGCGTCCGGATTTTGGCAAGCCAAAAATAATATGCAAGCGGGAGGCTCCTGATGAAACAGAGGTTGGGTAGATTGGGTCTCATGGCGGCCATGCTGGCCTGCGCGGCCCTGCTCAGCGGCTGCGCGGCCACCTATACGGCCCTAGAGAACAAGGACCTGGACGTGCAGACCAAGATGAGCGCCACCATCTTCCTGGAGCCGGTGGCGCCCCAGTATCGCACCATCTTCATCCAGATACGCAACACCTCCGACAAACCCTTCTTCATCGAGCAGGATGTGGCCGCGGCCATCGCCGCCAAGGGCTACACCATCGTCTTCGACCCCGCCCAGGCCCACTACATTCTACAGGCCAACATCCTGGCCGTGGGGCGCACCGACCAGTCGGCCCTGGACCATGCCACCGGCCTGGGCTACGGGGGCGTGCTGGCCGGCACGGCGGCCGGCGCCGCCATCGGGGCCGCCGGGGGCCATGCCGCCTGGAAGGGCGCGGCCATAGATCG
>JAKAGJ010000435.1 GCA_021815655.1 Deltaproteobacteria bacterium
CCAGAAGATCGCTCGCTCCACGGATAAGATCCTGGGCGCCATAGGCGGCTACATGCTCATGCCCGGCGAGCAGTGCTGCGGCCATCCCTTGTTTGCCCTGGGGCACTATGAGGCCTTCCGTCAGCAGATGGAGATCAACATGGCAGCCATGAAAAAGACCGGCGCCAAGCGCCTGGTGACCGCCTGCGCCGAGTGCTACAAGACCTGGAAGGTGGACTACCCCCGCATGATGAAGATCAGCACCAGCGACCTGCCCTTCGAGGTGCTGCACATCAGCGAGCTGGCGGCCCGGGGGCTTAAGGAAGGCGCCCTGGAATTCAAGAACAGCCTGGACCTCAAGGTGGCCTGGCATGACCCCTGCAACCTGGGGCGCATGTCCGAGCCCTACCGCCATTGGGAGGGCGACCGCGGCCAGTGGGGCTGTCTGCAGCCTGCCGAAAAGTTCGGCGCCAAGGAGTTCAATCGCGGCACCCAGGGCACCTACGAGGCCCCCCGCGACATCCTGGCCGCCATCCCCGGGGTGGAGGTGTTGGAACTCAAGCGCCACCACGAGTTCTCCTGGTGCTGCGGCGGGCACGGCGGCGTGCCGGAGGCCTATCCCGAACTGGCGGCCTACGCCGTGGACGAGCGCCTGGAGGAGGTCAAGGCCGTGGGCGCCGAGGCCGTGGTCAGCGGCTGCCCCTACTGCAAGGGCCAGTTCCAGGCCGGGCTCAAGGGGCGCGACCACCAGGTGCAGGTCTTTGACATCACCGAGCTGATCGCCGGCTCGCTCTAGATATATAGAGAAAGGACGCGGTCCATGCCCAAAGTTACAGAAAGGGTTTCCCGGGCGGCCTACAACGCCCTGGTCAATATCGTCGGCGCCGAGTGGGTCACCGACGACGCCTGCATCACCGAGAGCTATGTAAAGGGTGGTGAGATCCACGACTGCATCTACCAGCGCGGCCAGCAGCCTCCGGGCGTGGTGGTGATGCCCAAGGACACCGCCGAGGTGCAGAAGGTCGTCAAGGTCTGCTTCCGCTACCACCTGCCCTACACCCCCATCGGGGCCTTCTGGGGCGTGCACTGCGGCGGCAAGGTGCCCTTCCACGTCTCCATCGACCTGTCGCGCATGCGCGGCCTGGACTGGGATGAGCGGCACATGGCGGCCATCGTGGAGCCGGGGCTCATCCACTCGCCCTTGCAGGCCGAGGCCCAGGAGCGCGGCCTCTACACCATGACCCCCGGCGGCGGCTCCCAGGCGGCGGTGATCGGCAACATGCTGACCTGCAACTACTCGCCCTTGAACTATCGCCTGGGCCTGGCCACGCGGCGTATCCTGGGCGTAGAGTGGGTGCTGCCCAACGGCGAGCTGATCCGCCTGGGTTCCTTGAGCAACTCCGACGACCCCTTCTGGGGCGAGGGCCCGGGGCCGGACCTGCGGGGGCTTTTGCGCGGCTATCTGGGCTGGTGGGGCAAGGTGGGCATCATCACCAAGATGGCCATCAAGATGCACCCCCTGTTCCTGCCCGAGCGCATGAAGCCGGTGGAGCGGGGGATGATGAGCACCCTGGAGTTCCCCGACAACCGCATAAAGTGGTACAACTTCCGCATGCCCAGCGAGGAGGCCATGCGCAAGGCCATGCGCGAGATCAGCCGCTGCGAGATTGGCGCGGCGGTGATGCGCGTGCCCACCATCTGGCGCTACCGCGGCAAGTCCACCTCCCGCGAGGATTTCTGGGAGAAGTGGGGGCCGGACGAAAAGAAGATTCGTGATTCCCGGGCCACCTCCTCGGTCCTGCGCGTGCTGTTGATCGGCTACACCGGCCCCAAGCAGTTGCAGTACGAGGAAGGCGTCCTGATGCAGATCATGGACGAGGTGGGCGGCGAGTTGGGGCGCACCAAGCAGTCCGACCAGTCCTGGATCAAGAACGCCGACTCGGCGGGCATGTGGTGGCCGGCCGGAGGCTACGTCTCGGTGGAGTTCGTGGTGGAGACCCTGGAGCATTCCTTTGCCCGCGGCAAGACCCTGCTCAAGGAAAAGGAAAGCAAGTTCACCCCGCCCCTGGTGGATGAGTACGGCGAGGAGGGCTGGATCCAGATGACCGACATGGGGCACACCAGCTACTTCGAGTTCCTCATTCAATGGGACCCCGAGCATCCCCTGGGCAAGTACGAGTCCGGCGAGTACAAGGCCTGGGAACACTGGGTGGCCAGCCAGCGCACGGCCATCGACAATGGCCAATACACGGCCAACATCGGCAGCCTTTCGGTGATGGGGCTTACCGGCCCGGCCTTCGGGCCCAACTACGGCGTGATCTACGACCAGGTGCGCCAGGCCGTGGACCCCAAGGACATCTCCAACCCGCCGCTGGACCTGCACGACCGCGTCATCAACGAGTTCGCCCCCCGCTGGAAAGAGGACTACAATTTCCAGACCTGGACCGACCTGATGCACGGCGGCAAGGAGTGGTGGAAGGTGTTGACCAGCCGCGGCTACGAGTGGAAGGATTGCCTGCCGGAGTGGTACTGGGACCGCGACGATAAGGAAATAGGCTAGGGATAATCGCGGCCGGGGCGCTCGATAAGCCCCGGCCGCCTTAAAACCAAAGGGGGAGGTCATGGCCGAGCGTCGTTTGGCGGTGGTGGGCATTGGGGCCATCGGGGCCGTGCTGGCGGCGGCGCTCTTGGACCAGGATCAGGAAACCGTGCTGGTGGCGCCCTCGGCGGCCAAGCGCCAGGCCTTGGCCGAAGGCGGCATCCAGGTCTCCGGGGCCTTCAAATATCAGGCCCGGCCTCGCCATGTCTGCGCCAGGGCCAGCGATCTGGCGGCCTTTGCCCCCCAGGTGATCTTCATCGCCACCAAAACCTTTCACCTGGCCACGGTGCTGGACGATCTGGCCGGGGTGGTGGGGCCGGACACGGTGCTGGTGAGTTGTCACAACGGCCTGGGCACCGAGGACGTGATCGCCGAGCGCTTCGGCGCCCGCGCGGCCATGCGCATGTCCATGAACTACGGCGTGGCCATGACCGGACCGGCCAGCGTGCACGCGGCCTTCTTCAACCGCCCCAACCCCCTGGGCGTGCTGGAGGCGGCCAACCGCGGCCTGGGCCAGGAGCTGGCCGCCCTGTTGACCAAGGCCGGCCTGGACACCGAGCTGGTGGAGGACATCAAGCTCCTGGTCTGGAAGAAGATGGTCATGAAGTGCACCATGGCCAATATCTGCGCCGTCACCGACCGCACCATCCGGGGCTGCCTGGAATTCCCGCCCACCCGCCAGATAGCCGACACCTGCTTTGCCGAGATTCTGGCCGTGGCCAAGGCCATGGGCTACGACCTGGGGCCTGGCTACATGACCCAGGCCTTTGCCTACCTGGACAAGGTGGGGCAGCACAAGGACTCCATGTGCGTGGACCTGGCCAACCGCACCCGTACCGAGATCGACTTCCTGGGGGGCAAGGTGGTGGAGTACGCCCGGAAGGTGGGCGTGCCGGTGCCTGGCTACGAAATCATGACCAACCTGGTGCGTTCCCTGGAAGACGGCTA
>JAKAGJ010000436.1 GCA_021815655.1 Deltaproteobacteria bacterium
ATCGCCGGGGGCGTGGGCGTCGGTGTTGACCACCAGGGAGGCGCCGTGGGCCAGGGCCAGGCGGGCCACGCGGCCGTTGCCCAGGCCGTGCCCCTTGCGCGCCGACAGCTCCAGGGCCACGCCCTTGTTCGCCGCCAGGCGGGCCTCCTCGGCGGTAAGCAGGCCGGGATGGGCCAGGATATCGGCCCCGCCGTCGATGGCCGCCCAATTGGTGCCCTCGGGCACCGGCTCCACGATGGTCTGGCCGTGCACCACCACGATCATGGCCCCCAAGGCCCGGGCCTGGGCGATGAGGCCGGGGATAAGCTCCGGCGGCACGTGGGTCAACTCCACCCCGGCCAAGGCCTGCACCCGGTGGTGCAGGTTGAACTGCTCCACCGCCGCGCGGATGCGCGGCACCACGAAGTCCAGGTTGCTCATGTCGGCGTGGTCGGTGAGCGCGATGCCCCGGTGCCCCATGGCCTCGGCGCGCTGCACCAGTTCGGCGGGCAACAACTCCCCATCGCTGAAGATGGTATGGGCGTGCAGGTCTATCACCTTTTCCTCGCTCTCCCCCTTTAGGCGGGGCAGGAATCGCTCTGCCGGCAGCAGACGCAGTTGCGCGACATGCCCTTGGCCCTGAACAAGGCGCGGTCAGCCAGGGACAACAGTTCCTGTTCGGCCTGCCCCTCCTGGGGCGTCACGGCGGCTCCGCCGATGCTCACGGTGACCACGGACCCGGCGCTGGACTGCGGGTGGGGCAGCCCCAGATGTTCCACGGAGCGGCGCAGGCTCTCGGCCACCACCTGGGCGCCCTGGGCCTGGGTGTCGGGCAACACCACCACGAACTCCTCGCCGCCGTAGCGGGCCAGCAGGTCGCCGGGCCGGCGCAGGCCCTCTTGCAGACGCCGCGCCACCCGCTTGAGACACTCGTCGCCCTGGGCGTGGCCGTAGTAATCGTTGTAGGGCTTGAAATAGTCGATGTCGATCATCAGCACCGCCAGGGCATGCCCCTGGCGCAGGGCCCGCCGCCACTCCCGCCGAAAGGCCTCGTCGAAATAGCGCCGGTTGGAGATGCCGGTGAGGCCGTCCAGATTGGAGAGCTGGCGCAGCTTGCGGCCGAGGACGGCCAGCTTCTGGGCTGTGTCCTTGAGGTCTGCCTCGCGGGCCCGGCGGCGGTCGATCTCGGCCTTCAAGGTCAGGGCCGAGCGCACCCTTAGGGCCAGTTCCTCCTCGCGGTAGGGCTTGGCTATGTAATCCATGGCCCCGGCCTGGAAGGCCTGGCGCAGGCGGTCGCTGCTGTCCTGGGCTGTGAGCATGATAACCGGGGCGTGGCGCAGGCACTTGTCGTCCTTCACACGCCGGCAAAGCCCAATGCCATCCAGGCCTTCCATGACGATATCCAGCAGGATCAGGTCCAGGTGGGGGGCCAGGGCGCAATCGGGCCGGCCCAGGCCCAGGTATTCCAGGGCCGCCTGGCTGGAATCGAATTGCACGATATCCTGATAGCCCTCGCGCCGCAGCAGCTCCTCCAAGGAGGCCCGCGCCAGGCGCGAGTCGTCCACCACCATGATTTTAGGGCTGATGACCGTCATAGACTCTCGCCTGTGGCCCACAGGTCCCGAGATCGCGCCGTGGCCTCCAGCCGTTTTGTTACTAGCCGATACTATATAGCCTATCGTGGTGCCATGGCCAAGGAGGATTGTGGCTCATTCGCGAGGCCGTGGCGCCGGCCGGCCTCACATCTTGTACTTGCCGAAGTCCTCGGGGTCCATCTTGTCCAGCAGGTCCTTCCACTTCTGTTCGGCGTCCTCGCTCTCGGCCTTGCCGGCGGCCCCGGCCCGCTCCAGCACCCGCCGGGCCACGAAGATGGGGGCCTCGGAGCGCAGGGCCAGGGCGATGGCGTCGGAGGGGCGCGAGTCCACGCTCATGGCCCCCTGGGGGCCCATGAGGTGGATCAGGGCGTAGAAGGTGTTTTCCTTGAGGTCCACCACCTCCACGCGCTCCACCCGCGAGCCCAGGAGGGCGATGAGATTGCGCAGGAGGTCGTGGGTCATGGGGCGGGAAAAGGCCACCTTCTCCAGCTCGCTGGCGATGGCCGTGGCCTCCAGGAGGCCGATCCAGATGGGCAGGGTGGCCTCGCCGTCCGTTTCCTTGAGGATGAGGATGGGCGAATTGCTGGCCGGATCAATGGTCAGCCCCTGCACGTTCATGCGTATCATGGCGCCCTCCTCTGGCATGATTCCACACCCCTTTTGGCCTCGGGACGCTCCCCGCCCCGGCTCCGGGGCCGGCTGGCGGCGCCTAGGCCGGCAGCAGCCGGCCCTTGAGGGAATTGATCAGGCCCTCGCTGACCCGCACCTTGACCAGGCTGCCGATCAACTCCGGCGGGCCGGGGAAGTTGACCATGCGCCCGGCGCGGCTGCGTCCGCTCAAGTAACCGGCGCCCTTCTTGGCCGGCCCCTCCACCAGCACCTCCTCCACGCTGCCCACCAGGGAGCGGTGCAGGGCCAGGCAAAGCTCCTGCTGGCGGGCCTGCAAACGGGCCAGGCGCTGGGACTTGACCTCCTCGGAGTGCTTGCCCCCCAGGCGGCTGGCCCGGGTGAAGGGGCGGTCGGAGTACTTGAAGCTGAAAAGAAAATCATAGCCCGCCAGCTCCAACAGCTCCAGGCTTTGGGCAAAATCATCCTCGGTCTCGCCGGGGAAGCCCACGATGATATCCCCGCCCAGGGCCACCGCCGGCACCAGGCGGCGCAGGGCCGCCACCTGTTCCAGGTATTGCGCCCGGGTGTAGCCGCGGCCCATGGCCTTCAATATGCGGTCGCTGCCGGACTGGGCCGGCAGGTGCAGCTTCTCCATGACCTTGTCCAGGCCGGCCATGGCCTCCATCAGCCGGGGCGAGAGGTCCTTGGGGTGGCTGGTGGTGAAGAAGATGCGCCACAGGTCCGGCACCCCGCACAGCCGCTCCAGCAAGCCCGGGAAATCCAGGCCCTCCTGGGGGTCGCGGTAGGAGTTGACGTTTTGGCCCAGAAGGGTGATCTCGCGGGTGCCGGCGGTGGTCAGGGCCGCCACCTCGGCCACCACCTCCAGGGCCGGGCGGCTGCGCTCGCGGCCGCGCACATGGGGCACCACGCAATAGGAGCAATAGTTGTCGCAGCCCTCCATCACCGTGACCAGGGCCTTGAGCCCCGGCCGGGGGGCGGCGTGCAGGGGCCGGGGGCCGGGGGTGGGCGCCAGGTCGGTGAGCGCCCGGCGGCGGCCCTCCTTGGCCTCCTGCAAAAGCTCGGGCAGGCGCTCCAGGGCGCCGGTGCCGAAGACCAGGTCCAGGTGGGGTATCTGGTCCAGGAGGCGCTGCCCCTCCTGCTGGGCCACGCAGCCGCCCACGCCGATAATCAGCCCCGGCCGCCGCTGTTTCAGCTCCTTGAGAGCCCCCACGTAGGAGTAGACCTTGTGCTCGGCCCGCTGGCGCACGCTACAGGTGTTTAACAGAATAAGATCGGCTTCCTGGGGCTGGTCCGCCGGCTGGTAGCCC
>JAKAGJ010000437.1 GCA_021815655.1 Deltaproteobacteria bacterium
TGGCCAGCCTGGAGGGAGGCGAGACCGCCGGGCTCCTGGTCTGCGAGAACCTGCCCGGCCTGCCGGCGCCCCCCCAACACCAGGAGCGGCTGAGCCGCCTGCTCATGCAGGTGTTCAGCCGCCCCCTGAATGGTCAGCCCCTGGGGCTGTGGATCAAGCGGCTACGAGTCTAGGCCTGGGCCGCCTCCTGGGGCCGGCGTTGCCGCCGGCGCCACCAGCCCAGCATGCCGGCGGCGGAGCCGAATAGCAGCATGCTGCCCGGTTCGGGCACGGAAGACGGGGGGTTGATGACCATGCCCACGGTGCCGCCCAGGTCGGCCCAGGAGGAGAGGGCGCCGGAATTGAGGGCCGTGATCAGGCCGGTGCTGCGGGAGTTGGCGGTGATGTTCAGCACGAAGTTGGGGCTGTCGGTGGAGGCCAGGTCGCTGAGCACGGCCGAGGATGTAAGGTTGTTAAGCATGCCGGTGAGATAGCCACCGACGGTAATGCTGTTGCCATCGGCCGAGAAGCTGATGGAGGTGAGGCGCATGGTGGCGAAGAAATCCCAACTGCTGTAGCCGCTGGTGGACTGGTCCTGGGCCAGGATGTTGGGCAGGCTGTTGGCGTCGAACCACATGGAGACGCCATAGTTGTTGGCCACGTTGTAGGTTTGGCCTGCCGCCACATAGCTCTGGCCGATGGCCTGAAACACCTGGATGTCGTTGGCGCCCCAGTATTCCGAGGTGAGAGAGACCGGACCGGTCACCGGCACCCAGTCGAAGTTGACTTGCCCCTGGCTTTGCAGATGGACGCCCGTGGGTTTACCGGAGCCGGGGTCGCTGGAGCCGAATTCGATGGTGGAGGCCCAGGCCACGCTGGAGAGGACCAGCAAGCCCAGAGCGAGGGTCAAACCGGCTAGAAGCACCTTCGGCTTGCTCATAATGGCCTCCGGGGTGTGTGTCCGTGCCTGTGTCTTATCGGGCCATGGAGTGTGCTTGATCGTTCCTGGGCCTGACTCAAGTTGTTCCTATCCGACCAGCCAAGCAAATAACCTGCCAACGACAGGCTCACATGTGTCCAACCAGTGTGATGTTAATTTTAACATAAGAACTAATCAATTGAACTGGCAAATCTGGATTGGAAATACTTATGGGAGGCCTCTGCGCAGCCAACGGCTGGCAACAAATTTTAAAATTAGAAGTTTAAGTGCTGAAAACGCAAGCTGCTGACCGGTGACAAGCTAGAAAGGGAGGCAATGCTTTCCCGCCTGAGCCTTGCCGCCGGTGGCTTGCGGCAGTAAGTAGAGGGGCCGGGGCCCCTCCTGCCTCAGGCCGCGTGACGCACCTTCTCCACCTCCAAGGCCGCCTCCAGGGCCGCCCTGAAGGCCCGGGCCGGCGCCTGTTCCTCCCCGCTATCCGGTGGGATGGCCAGCAGGGCCAAGTTCCCCAGCACCGCCTCCCGGTAATCGGCGAAGTCGCGCTTGGCGCCGCTAAGGGCGTCCCGGCGCAGCAACTCCTCGGGGTCGTTGACCACCATCCGGCCGGCGCGCAGGTTGGCCCAGTGCCCCAGGTAATAGGCCGCGTCCCGCCAATCGGCCTCGGGTCGCAACACCACTTCGTAAAGGTCGGGCCCCGTCTCCACCAACCCCAGGCCCACACTGCCCAGATGGGCGCTGGCCACGCGCACCGCCAGCTTGCGGTACAAGTCGGCCGGGGCGTCCAGGCCTTCCTTCATAAGCTGCATGCGCGGGGGCAACCCCAGCCAGTCCACCAGCATTTGCAGATTCCAAACACCCGCTTCTCTGAGCTTCTCGTCCATGGCGACCCTCCTTCCTACTAAATATAACATAGCAATTTACTAGTAAATAGCAAGCCTGGGCGAGCCGCGGTCGTGAGGGGAGCCTTCAGCGGGAGCCGGGAGGGCTGGCCAGGGTTTAGGCTTCCCCGGCCCGAGTGTGCCAGCGGGGGCACTCCGTGCGTGGTTGCGGTGGTGGAGTAAGCCTCCAGCGGGAGCCGAGAGGGCTGGCCAGGGTTTAGGCTTCCCCGGCCCGATTGTGCCAGCGGGGGCACCCCGCCCCGCCCGGCCTGGACAAAGAGACGGCGGCCGGACTATAATTTGCTCCCGCGCCCAGGCAACACATCTAGGCGGCCCCCCAATCCGGCCGAGCAAGGGAAATGAGCCCCATGGAGCAGGCTGTCGAGCGATTCGAGGACCAGGGGCGCCTGGTGGCCCTGGTGCTGCGCCATAACGCCGATCTGGGCGCGGGGGTGCACTTCCTCACCCCGGGCGAGTTGACCCAGCAGCTGGCCTACATGGACAACCCGGCCGGGCGCGTCATCCCGCCCCACGTGCACAACCCCGCGCCACGGCGGGTGGAACAGACCGGCGAGGTGCTGATGATCCGTTCGGGGCGCCTGTTGGTGGAGCTTTTCCGCTCGGACAAGAGCCCCATGGCCCAGGTGGTGCTGGGCCCCGGCGACCTGATCCTGCTGTGCGGCTCGCCCCATGGCTTCAAGGTATTGGAGCGCTGCCAGATGATCGAGGTGAAGCAGGGCCCCTACCTGGGCGCCGACGAGAAGATGTTCCTGTTCCCGGAAAACAAATGAGCGCCCCGGGGTTCATACCGGTTTGCGAGCCGCTTCTGGCTGGCCGCGAGTCGGAGTACGTCAACCAGTGCCTGACCACCGGCTGGATCAGCTCGGCCGGGGCCTTTCTGGAACGCTTCGAAGATGGCATGGCCCGGCTGTGCGCGGTGGCCCACGGCGTGGCCTGCGCCAACGGCACCGCGGCCCTGCACCTGGCCTGCGCGGCCCTGGGGCTGGGGCCGGGCGACGAGGTGATCGCCCCGGCCTTTTCCATCGTCAGCACCGCCAACGCCATTGGGCAGACCGGCGCCACACCGGTATTGGTGGACGTGGAGCCCGACACCCTGTGCCTGGACCCCCGCCAGGCGGCGGCGGCCCTCACCCCGGCCAGCAAGGCCATCATGCCGGTGCACATGTACGGCCACCCGGCGGAGATGGACGCCATCCTGGAGCTGGCCCGCGCCCATGGGCTCAAGGTCATCGAGGACGCCGCCCAGGTGCACGGCGCCAGCTACCACGGACGGCCCCTGGGCGGCCTGGGCGACATGGGTTGCTTCAGCTTTTTCGCCAACAAGCTCATCACCACCGGCGAGGGCGGCATGGTGGTGACGGACGACGAGCATTTGGCCCAGCGTTTGAGGCTGTTGCGCAACCTGGCCCACGGCGCCAAACGCTTCGAGCACCACGAGCTGGGCTTCAACTACCGTCTGACCAATATCCAAGCCGCCCTGGGCCTGGCCCAATTGGAGCGCCTGGAGGCCATCAAGCTAAAAAAAGCGGCCATCGGCGAGCGCTATAACCAAAACTTGGGCGATCTGCCGGAACTGACCCTCTACTGGGGCCGCCACCGTGCCGGCTGTGAGCCGGTGATGTGGATGTACGGCCTGCTCCTGCCCCCGGACCGGGACCGCGACCAGTTCATGGCCGATCTGAAGGCACTGGGGGTG
>JAKAGJ010000438.1 GCA_021815655.1 Deltaproteobacteria bacterium
AAATCTGGCCGCGATGGCCCCGGGGTACCGGCCCGGTACGGCGCGAAAAGCACCCCGCCAAGACAACCATAATAGTAACGGTGGTGTCAATAGCATCGGCCCTGGCGCGGTGTCCGTGCCGGCACAAACGGGTGGGGTGGCATGCCCGCCACCCTTCATCATTTGTCCCGCGAGTGCGTCGGTGCCACGCAGCTGGCAATGACGGCCTTTACGCCACGGCCAGCCACGGCAGCCGCCGGCGCGCGCCAGCTCCACGCCGCGCCAACCGACCCGTATTTGTCAGCCCGGACACCGGCAAGCGGTAATTTTTTTGTGTGCCGCTCCGCCGCCCGGCCATAGTTTACGCCCCGCCGGTGCGCAGGCTGGCGCGGTGGCGCCGCCAGCACAAGGGCGCACCGGGCGCCGGCCTCAGACTGTCGGGCTCCGCGCCAGCCTGGCCGCCTGGCAACGCCTTGCCGATGCCTTGAGATCATGGCCGGGCTGGGAGCGGCACACGGGGTCTGGGTGAGGGAGCTGGCGGCGCGCTGTTGGCCCCAGATTGCTGGAGTGGGAAGGCCGCCCCACGAGGCCCCCATATCCTGAATGGTTTTTCCGCACAACTAGGCTTCCACGGCAGCCGCCGGCGCGCGCCAGCTCCACGCCGCGCCTCGACCTGTTTGCGCCCAGCGGCGGGCGGGCCGCCTAGTGCCGGCGGTAGTGGCGGATCAGCCCCGCCACCACCCCCAGGACCTTTACGTCCTCATGGCGCAGGATGATGGGCTCCATCTCGGGATTGGCCGGCTCCAGGCGGATGTGGTCGCGCTCCAGGTAGTACTTTTTCAGGGTCACGTCGCTGTGATTTATAAGCGCCACCACCATCTCGCCGTTGTGGGCGTTCTGGCGCTCCTCCACCACGATGACGTCGCCGGGGCGGATGTGGGCGTCGATCATGGAGTTGCCCCGCACCTCCAGGGCGAAGGTGCGGAAACGACCCAGCATGTCGCTGGGGATGGAAACCGTGCGCTCCTGGGGTATGGCCTCGATGGGCAGCCCGGCGGCCACCACGCCCAACAGGGGTATCTCCACCTCCTCCAGGTCTATCTCGTGCAGGCCCAGGTCCTTGAGGCTGGGGGCGGCCATGGCTATCCTCCACGTTGGTCTAGCATACACACCTGATGAGCATAATAACTCCCGGGGGCCGCCCCTGTCAAGTGGGGGAAAACCCGATAAAAAAACACCCCCGGCCAACAGGGGTTGGCCCATGGACCCTCCACCTGTTATGCTAGTGGCCACGGTGAACGCCATGCCCCCCGCCCCAGGCCGCCTTATTCCACGGTCGGGGCGGCTATGACCAGCCCATACGATAACTAGGAGAAATCATGAAAAAAGTAGCGGTATTGCTGGATGGCGCCTACGTGCGCTACACCCTGTATCGCTTTCTCGACGGCCCCCCCAGCGACGTTCATATCGAGCGCTTCGCCCAGAGCTGCGTCAAGCCCGAGGAGGAACTCTTTCGCATCTACTATTACGACTGCCTGCCCTTTGACGAGCAGCGCCTCAACCCGGTTTCGCGCACCTACATGGACTTCAAGCAGACCGAGGCCTACCGCAAGAGCATGAACCTCATCCAGGGGCTGGAGGTTAAGGACTACTTCGCCGTGCGCCTGGGCAACCTGGCCTTCAAGGACTGGCGCATCAGCAACTACGCCTTCAACCGCCTCTGCGACGCCAGCATGGAGGGGCGCACCCTGGAGCCCTTGACCCCCCAGGACCTGCAACCCGACTTCACGCAAAAGGGCGTGGACATGAAGATCGGCCTGGATATCGCCTGGCTGTCCACCAAGCACCTGGTGGACAAGATAATCCTGAGCACCAACGACAGCGACTTCGTGCCGGCCATGAAATACTCCCGCCGCGAGGGCATCCACGTGGTGCTCATGGCCCTGGGCGACGTCAGCAACATGCTGAAAGCCCACGCCGACGAGATTCGCTCCGTGGACATGGACCGCGTACGCGGGCAGTAGGTCCAGCCAAGCCGGAAAGCCAAGATCAGCCGCAGCAAGGGCCGCGCCTCCGGACAGGGGGCGCGGCCCGCGGCGATTGAGGGGAGCAAGACCGCAGGGCCAATCAGCGCGGCGTAATCCGCCTGCTGGCCTTTTCCTTTGCCTTGCCTCATGTCAACGTCTACCGCCTCCGGGCCAACATGGCGCCAGGGTTGGCGGGTAACATCAAGACAAATTAGGTAAATTGCCGCGCCGCCTCCCTTGCGGCGCGGCCGCTGGCGACGACGGCCACTTGCCAAGCCTTGTAGAGCCAAGCCCTGGCCTTCCCGCCCAATCCCAGATATTCTCCCCGCCTTCCCACCGCCATTACGGCCTATCAACGGCAGCCCGCAAGGCTCTTTTACCCGACAGAGCCTCGCGCCCCTTTCATGCCCAGCCGGGGGCGCCCGGGCCAGGCCCCGGAATTAAGCCTGGGTTTTAGGCGGACTTTGGGGAATAATTGTTTCTATCAATACGAGTTATTAGGTGATTGATAGCCGCCGGGGCCGCGCCAGGCCCCCGGGTCCAGACCAACCCCCAAGCAAGGGAGGACGCAACCCATGGGCGACAAAGACAAAACCTTGACCACGGCCTTTGGCATCCCCGTAGGCGACGACCAGAACAGCCTCACCGCCGGCCCGCGCGGCCCGGTGCTGATGCAGGACATGCATCTGCTGGAGAAGCTGGCCCACTTCGACCGCGAGCGCATACCGGAGCGCGTGGTGCACGCCAAGGGCGCGGGGGCCTACGGCTATTTCGAGGTCACCGCCGACGTCAGCAAGTGGACCAAGGCCAAGTTCCTCTCCCGGGTGGGCCAGCGCACCGAGGTCTTTGCGCGCTTCTCCACGGTGGGCGGCGAAAAGGGCTCGGCCGACGCCGCCCGCGATCCCCGGGGCTTCGCCGTCAAGTTCTACACCGAGGAGGGCAACTACGACCTGGTGGGTAACAACACCCCGGTCTTCTTCATCCGCGACCCCCTCAAGTTCCCGGACTTCATCCACACCCAGAAACGCAACCCGGCCACCAACTGCCCAGACCCCAACATGTTTTGGGATTTTCTCTCCCTGACTCCCGAATCCATCCACCAGGTGACGATTCTCTTTTCCGACCGCGGCACCCCGGCCAGCTTCCGCCACATGAACGGCTACTCCAGCCACACCTACAAGTGGTACAACGCCCAGGGCCAGTATGTTTGGGTGCAGTACCATTTCAAGACCGACCAGGGCATCCAGAACCTCACCCGCCAGCAGGCCCAGGCCCTCAAGGGCAGCGACCCCGACCATGCCACCCGCGACCTGTTCCAGGCCATCGCCCGGGGCGATAGCCCCTCCTGGACCCTGGAGATGCAGATACTCACCCCTGAGCAGGCCCAGGACTTCCAGTGGGACATCCTGGACATCACCAAGGTCTGGCCCCACGGCCAGGTGCCGCCGGTCAAGGTGGGCAAGCTGGTGCTGAACCGCAACCCGGTCAACTACTTCGCGGAG
>JAKAGJ010000439.1 GCA_021815655.1 Deltaproteobacteria bacterium
CCGGGTCAGGTCGAAGGCGTGGTCAAAGGAGTTGGAAAAGACGATGTCCACCGAGTTGTCGGGAAACTGGATGGCGTGAAAGTCTCCAGGCAGCACGTAGCGGTTGTCACGGCCTGGGTTGAGGTCGATGCCCACCGCGAAACAGCCCTTGTCGATAAAGGCCTTCACCTCGCTGCCCTGGCGGGCGCCCAGGCACAGGACGGTGCCCGTCCGCACCACCCCGTAATCATTGAGGCGCTGGAGCAACAGGGCGCGATAGCGCTGGTCGTAGTCGTCGATCTCTCGCGGGCAAATGCTCTTGAGCTTGAACTTGGCCCCCTGGTGCTCCACGTAGTCTTCGTAACTGTCATATTGGCGCCGGAGCAGGTTGTCCTGGCCGGCGGCCGCCCAGCGTTTGCCGATACGCTTTTTCAGGTAGTGCTGGCGTATCTTGTCGGGAATGGCCTTGAGGTCGCGCAGTGCCTTGTTCATGCTTGTCCGGCTGCTTCCTTGTCTGGGCTACAGAACGATGTTCACCAGCTTGCCCTGCACCACGATGACCTTTTTGGGCGCTCGGCCGGCCAAAAAGCCCACGACCTTCTCGTCGGCCAGGGCCGCGGCCTTGATGGCCTCCTCCCCGGCCTCGGCGGCCAGCGTCAGGCGGGCGCGCACCTTGCCGCCCACCTGCACCACCACCGTCTTCTCCTCCTGGACCAGGGCCGCGGGGTCGTGGATCGGCCAGGGGTGGTCCAGCAGGAAGCCCTGGTGCCCCAGGCGGGCCCATAGCTCATCGGCCAGGTGGGGGGCTATGGGGCTGATGAGCACCACCGCCGTCTCCACCGCCGCTCGCAAGACCGCCGCCCGCTGGGGCTGGCCCACCAGTTGGGGGTTCTGCTCGGCCAGGCTGATGGCGTTGACCAGCTCCATCACCTGGGCGATGGCGGTGTTGAACTGGAAGCGCTCGAAGACGTCCTCGGTGTACTTCTTGATGGCCTCGTGGGTCTTGCGGTACAGCTCGGCCAACTCCGGCGCCAGTTGGCCGCCGCCAGCATAGGCCGCCACGCCCTCGGCCTCTTGCGCCACGGCCAGGCCGGAGCGCCACAGGCGCTGCAAAAAGCGGCTGGCCCCCTCCACGCCCTGGTCCGACCACTCCAGGTCGCGCTCGGGCGGGGCGGCGAACAGCGAGAAGGTGCGCACCGTGTCGGCCCCGTAGCGGGCGATCATGTCATCGGGGTCCACCACGTTGCCCTTGCTCTTGCTCATCTTGGACCCGTCCTTGATGACCATGCCCTGGGTCAAGAGATTCAAGAAGGGCTCGTCGGCCTTGACCAGGCCCAGGTCGCGCAAGACCTTGGTATAGAAGCGGCTGTACAACAGATGCAGCACCGCGTGCTCGATGCCGCCCACATACTGGTCCACGGGCATCCAGTAGTCGGTGCGCTCTGGCTCCAAGGGGCCTTGGGTGTAGTCCGGGCAGGCGTAGCGGGCGAAATACCAGGAGGACTCCACGAAGGTGTCCATGGTGTCGGTCTCGCGCCGGGCCGGGGCCCCGCAGGCGGGGCAAGGCACGTTGAGCCATTGGGCCATGTGAGGCAAGGGCGAGCCGCCGGTCTCGGGGATCACCGCGTCCAGGGGCAGCACCACCGGCAGGTCCTTTTCCGGCACCGGCACCAGGCCGCACTTGTCGCAGTGGATCATGGGGATGGGCGCGCCCCAGTAGCGCTGGCGGGAGATGCCCCAGTCGCGCAGGCGGTAGTTCACCGTCTCGCGCCCCAGGCCGCGTTTTTCCAGTTCCTGGGCGATGGCCCGCTTGGCCTCTTGCGAACCGAGGCCGTCGAAGGCCCCGGAGTTGATCAGCGTGCCGTAGTCGGTGAAGGCCTGGGCCATGTTGGCCACGCCCTTGGCCCCCTCCGGCCCCACGATCACCTCCACCAGGTCCAGGTTATAGACCTGGGCGAACTCGAAATCGCGCTGGTCGTGGGTGGGCACGGCCATCACCGCGCCGGTGCCGTACTCCATGAGCACGAAGTTGGCCACGAAGATGGGCATCTTGCGGCCGGTCATGGGGTTGGTGCAATAGGCCCCGGTGAACACGCCCTCTTTCTGCTTCTCGTCGCCGCGCTCGGCGTGGGACTGGCGCTTGACCCGGTCCACGAACTCACTTACCGCCCGCTCCTGCTCCGTGCCGGCGCTCAGTTCCTGGGCCAGGGGGTGCTCCGGGGCCAGGCTCATGAAGGTGGCCCCGAAGAGGGTGTCGGCGCGGGTGGTGAAGACCTTGATATGGCCCTGGCGCTCCCACAAGGGGAAGTCGATCTCGGCGCCAAAGGACTTGCCGATCCAGTTGCGCTGCTGCACGGTCACCCGCTCGGGCCAGCCGGGCAGCTTGTCCAGCCATTCCAGGAGCTCGTCGGCATACTGGGTGATCTTGAAGAAATAGCCGAACAGGCGCTTCTGCTGCACCGGCGTGGAGCAGCGCCAGCAGGCCCCGTTCTCCACCTGCTCGTTGGCCAACACCGTCTTGCAGGGCTCGCACCAGTTCACCAGGGCCTGCTTGCGGTAGACCAGGCCTTTTTCCCACATGCGCGTGAAGACCAGCTGCTCCCAGCGGTAGTAGCTGGCGTCGCAGGTGGCGAACTCGCGGTCCCAGTCGTAGGAAAAGCCCAGGCGCTTGAGCTGGCCGCGCATGTAGTCGATGTTCTCGTAGGTCCACTTGGCGGGGTGGGTCTTGTGGGCAATGGCCGCGTTCTCCGCCGGCATGCCGAAGGCGTCCCAGCCCATGGGGTGCAGCACGTTGAAGCCGTGCATGCGCCGCATGCGCGCGCACGCGTCGCCGATGGAGTAGACCCGCATATGCCCCATGTGGATGCGCCCGCTGGGGTAGGGAAACATTTCCAGCAGGTAATACTTGGGCCGCTTGGGGTCCATCTCCACCTTGAACAGGCCAGCCTGAAGCCAGCGTTCCTGCCAGCGGGCCTCCACCTGGGAGGCGTCGTAGCGCTCTTCGGGGTTGTGCGTATTTTGATTCATGATTGCCAATGCTTATCCTGGAGGCCCCCCAGGGGGCGACGGTGGACACCAATCCCCGGACCCTATAGGCCCAAGTCATGCGTTTTTATCACAGGGTCAGGGACTTGTAAACCGCGTGGTGCCCCCCGCGGGGCAGATGCGGGCCGGTTAAGGCTCTCGCCTAGGCTGGTGCCGGCGGTCACCGTTGTGAGGCTGATCCGCCAAATAGACGGGCGGGGGTAGCCCCCGCCCGTGTCTTGCCATTTTGTATGGCCCTCAGCGGGAGCCGGCGGCGCCCGCGGCCGCCGCAGCCTCAACCGACCCCGGTTTATGCCCAGCCTGGGGCACCGGGCTAGAAATCCTTGGGCTCCGAGTCGTCGTCCAGGGGTATGACCTCCTCGGGGCGGTGCGTGCCGGGAAGGTTGGGGTCGGGCGTCACCCACGATCCGTCGCCGGTGAGCCGGGTGCGCACCCAGTAGGGATCGTCGGGAAGCGCGATCAGGTCGGGGTAGCCTTCACGCG
>JAKAGJ010000440.1 GCA_021815655.1 Deltaproteobacteria bacterium
TGACAGTCCTTACCTTGCTGGGCATCGTGGGAGCGGCCATCGCGGCGATCTTCATCTTCTTTCGCCTGTTTTTTCAAAACGAGGCGGAGGTGCAGGCGCGCAGGGTGCTGGGCCTGGAAGGCAAGCCCCGGGTGGTGCGTTCGGCGCTCTTGAAGTTGAGCCGCCCTTTTTACCTGCGCATCATGCCCTACACCAACCAGTTCAAATGGGAGGGCTGGCGGCGCAAGCGCCTCAAGCAGATCGTGGCCGCGGGCATGACCGATGAGGTCACGGTGGACGAATTGTGGGCCTACAAGTTTTTCCTGGCCGTGGTGGGACTGTGGCTGGTGTTCATGTTCAACCACACCGCCGCTTGGTGGGTATGGCTGTTGGCCGGATTGGCGGGGTTCCTTTTCCCCGACCGCTGGCTGGCCGACCGGGTAAAGCTGCGCGCCAAGCAGATCACCAGGGCATTGCCCCACGTGGTGGACATGCTGGCGCTGTCGGTGGAGGCCGGCCTGGACTTCATGGGGGCCATCGGCCGCGTGGTGGCCAAGTCCAAGCCCGGCGCCCTCATCGACGAGCTGGGCATCATGCTGGGCGAGATGCGCATGGGCGCCAACCGCCAGGACGCCATGCGCAACCTGGCCAACCGCTGCGACATCTCCGACCTTAGCTCCTTAGTGGCCATACTGATCCAGGCCGACAAGCTGGGCGTGTCCATCGGCCGCGTCTTGCGGGCCCAAAGCGACAAGATGCGCAGCGAGCGCTTTCAGCGGGCCGAGCGCCTGGGGGCGCAGGCTACGCAAAAGATCCTGTTCCCCCTGATCTTGTGCATAATGCCCGCGGTTTTTGTCGTCATCATGGGACCCTTGCTGTTGAAGTACATCTTTGGCTATTGAGTGCACCAACCTGGCCAGCGGAATGGTGGTGGGCAAAAGCATCCGCCAGGCGCGGGATTGGCGGGCCCGGGCCCGGGGCCTGCTGGGGCGGACCAGCCTGGAGGCCGGGGAAGGGCTTTGGCTGCTGCCCTGCCGCCAGGTGCACACCTGGTTCATGCGCATGTCCATTGATGTGCTGTTCCTGGACCGGGACCTGGTGGTGCTGGCAGTGTGCCGCAACCTGGGGCCGTACCGGCTGTCTCCCCTTTTCTGGCGGGCCAGATCGGTCCTGGAGTTGGGGGCCGGGCAGGCCCAGGGCGTGCAAAGAGGTCACCGGCTGAGCCTCAAGGAGCGGGGCGATTGTCACTGAAGCTGGCCAGAAGCCTGGAGGTTGTGGAGGGGGCCGACCGCGGGCGGACGTGGCCGCTGACCCGGCGCGAAACCATCCTGGGGCGCGGGGACGAGGCGCACATCAAACTGAGCGACGGGGTGTGCAGTCGCCGGCACTGCAAGATCACGGTCAATGGCGACTCGGTGCGGTTGCTGGATCTGCATAGCACCAATGGCACCTGGCTGAACCAAAAGCGCGTCGAGCAGGCCGAGGTGGCCACGGGCGATTTGATACGCATCGGCCAGACCGAGCTGCGGCTGGTTACCCGCGAGGAGCTGGAGGAGGGCCAGGCCGGCGAGTTCTCCCAGCTCAAGGCCAAGGTGGCCCAGGCCGGAAACCTGGGCCGGCGCATGCGGGGCATGGGGTTCAACAGCAAGGTGGCGTTGGTGATCTTCGGGCTGGCGCTGGCCGCCTGGCTGCTGACCGGCTGGTCCCTGATCTCCGGCCAGGGCAAGGCCCTGGATGACGAGGCCAAGCGCCGGGGGGCGGTGCTGGCCCTGGCCCTGGCCTCCGGCAACCGCGAGGCCCTGCGCCTGGGCGAGGAGATGCTCATCGACGTAAACGCCGTGGCCAAGGAGGACGGAGTGGTGGAGGCCCTGGTCCAGGACCGCGCCGGGCGTATCCTGGCCCCGGTGTCGCGCCTGCACCAGGTGCCCGGCGACGAGCGCGGCGGCCGCGCCCTGGCCGCCGAAAAACTGCTGGTGCAGGAGATCGCTGACGGCGAGTATGACATCGCCATGCCCATCCGGGCCTTCGATCCGGCCGCCGGCGCCTTCACCAAGGTGGGCACGGCCCGCATCGTCTTCCGCCTGGCCGAGGCCCGGGGCCTGATGCTGGACGCCTGGCTCACGGCCCTCATCAGTCTGCTCCTTCTCCTGGCCTTGGCCGGCGGGGCGCTGTACGTGGTGGTGGGGCTGGTCAACCGTCCGTTGCTCAAACTCAAGGACGAGTGCGAGGCGGTGCTCAAGGGCGACCAGGAGCAGGTGCGCCCCCCCAGGGGCTTCAAGGGCCTGGAGGAATTGGGCGAGGAGATGAACCGGCTTTTGGCCAAGCTGTCCCAGGCCACGCCGGTACCCGCCCCGCGCCCACCCGCGCCCCCCGCCAGAGAGCAGGCGCCGCGCCCAGCCGGACCTGACTCCGTTGACCAAGGCCTGCGGGTGTTGGGCCGCCTGGTCCAGGACGGGGTGTTGATCCTGGATGGGGCCAACCAGGTGCGGTTGGCCAATCAGGCCTTTGCCCAGGCCATGGGGTTGCAGCCCGCGGCCCTGGCGGGCCGACATCTGTTGGATGTGGTGGAGGACAAAAGCCTCTTGGCTGGAGTACTGGCCCTGATGGCGCAGGCCAAGACCCAACCCGGCAGGCCCCTCAAGGCGCCGGCCCAACTGAGCGACGGCCGCCACATCGGCCTGGCCCTGCACCTGGAGATGGCCCCTGACGGCGAGCCCGGCAGGGTGGTGGTGGTTTTTCAGGGTCTCTCAGGCGGCGCACCCAAGGAGGCATCTTGAGCTTCGACCACAAAGGCGGCCCCCAGACGGACGCGCCAGGCAGCCTGGAGGTGACCCTGCCCGACGGCACCCGCCAGAGCTTTCCCCTGGGGGCGGCGGAGATAGTGTTGGGCAGGTCCCCGGACTGCGGCCTGGTGCTGGCCGATCACCGCGTCTCGCGGCGGCACGCCCTGTTGCGCCTGGAGGCCGGGGCCTACGTCATTGAGGACCAGGGCTCGGTCAACAAGGTGGTGGTGAACGGCCGCCAGGTGCAGCGCCGGGTTTTGCGACACGGCGACATAATCACCCTGGGTCAGTGCGTCCTGGAGGTGTCCCTGGCCGCCCCGGCGGTGCGCAGCGAAGGGACCATGATGCTGAACCTGGCCACCGGCGGCACGGCCGAGGCCAAACGCCCTCGTCAAGGCCGGGCCGCCAGTTCCGGCGGGCGCCGCAGGCTGCTCTTGGTGGCCGGTGGGGCGGGGCTTGCCGCGCTGCTCCTGGTGGCCTTGATCTCCCTGTTCACGGCCAGCCCCCCGGCGCCCGAGGCCACGCCGTCGGTGGCGTCCCAGGCCCCATCCCCGGCCAGCCCCCAGCCGGGGACGTCCCCGACATCCTCGCCCACGCCGCCGGCATCGACCGCCCCGGCCGGCGCCTCCGCCCCGGAGCCGGTCTATCAGCCGCCAGCCCCGGCCGGCCAGGCCCCAGCCGCCTACCAGCCGGGGACGCCGCCGCCGGTCGCCGCCCAGCCAGCCCCGTCCCAGGCCCCGTCCCA
>JAKAGJ010000441.1 GCA_021815655.1 Deltaproteobacteria bacterium
GACCCGCGTTAGATGACCTTGGCCTCTTCGCGCAGGGCCTTGGCCAGGTTGGCCGCGACCTCCTGCGGGGTCTCGCCGCCGATGGCCTTGCCGGCGGCGCGGGCCGGGGGCGGGGTCAGGGCGGTGATCTCGGCCTTGCCGGCCTTGTCCAGGCCCAGGTCGGCCAGGGTCTTGACCTCCAGGGGCTTCTTCTTGGCCTTCATGATGCCGGGCAGGCTGGCGTAGCGGGGCTCGTTGAGGCCCTTCTGGGCCGTGACCACCACCGGCAGGCTGGACTCCAGCACCAGGGTCTGGCCCTCCACGGGGCGCTGGGCCTTGGCCTTGCCGTCGGCCACCTCCAGCTTGGTCACCACCGAGAGGTTGGGCATGTCCAGGTACTCGGCCAGGGCCGAGCCCACCAGGCCGGCGTCATCGTCCACGGCGCGCATGCCCAGGAATACGATGTCGGCGGCCAGCGGCTTGACCACGGCGGCCAGGATCTTGGCCACGGCCAGGGGATCGGCGCCGTAGAGGCCATCGTCCTCCACCAGCACGGCCTTGTCGGCGCCCATGGCCAGGGCGGTGCGCAGGCTCTCGGTCACTCGCTTGGGGCCGGCGCCCACCACCGTCACCGTGCCGCCCTGGGCCTTCTGGATACGCAGGGCCTCTTCCACGCCGAACTCGTCATAGGGATTCATGACCCACTTGATATCGTCGGTGGCGATGGATTTGCCGTCGCCGGCGATCTTGATCTGGGTCTCGGTGTCCGGTACTTGCTTGATGCACACTACAATATTCACTGCCAAACCCCTCCTTTCGTCTGCACTGGGGGAACCTTGGTATGCGGGCTAAGAGCTACCTTGAGGATTGGTGACATCCCCGCCGGCGTCCGGGCGGACCAGCATGCCCTGCAAAAAGAACCTGCTGATCTCCTGGGCCGCGGCGGTGATGGAGTACTTGCGGGCCGTGGAAAGCACCCAGTAGCGGCTCATCTCGTCCAGCGCGCCAAAAAAGGCGCGCTTGGCCACCCCGGGCTGGATGTCGGGGCGGAAGACGCCCAGGGCCTGGCCCTCCTTGATGATGCCGCTGATGATGTTCAGATACTGCTGGAACTTGACGTTGTGGTAGCCGCGCATGAACTTGGAGGACTGGCGCACCTCCACCTGGATGATCTCGGCCATCTCCAGGTTTTGCTCCACCAGGTTGAGGTGGGCCAGGGCGAAGCACTCCAGTTTCTTGGAGGGGTCGCTCTCCAGGGCCACGGCCTCGTTGACGCGGTCCAGCACCTGCTGCATCTCCTCCTCGAACAGGGAGATGAGTATGTCGTCCTTGTTCTGGAAGTAGAGGTAGATGGTGCCGTCGGCCACGCCGGCGGCCCGGGCGATCTCGCTCACCTTGGAGTTGTAGAACCCGTTCTTGGCAAACACCTTGAGCGCGGCCTCGATGATGCGGCGGTGCTTGTCGCTGGATTTTTTCTTGTCGCTGGTCACGGTTACGACATCCCCGCCCAGGGGTGGGCGCTGCTCTGCCAATGAATGATGCTTCATTCAAGGTTCGTAACATGCGCCCCGCAACCTGTCAACGATTTTTTACGCGGGAAAGGCAATATATCAGCCGCCGCCCCGGGGGGCAAGGGCCAACACGCGCGCCGGCTGGGCGGCTGTAGCTATATTATAGCCTGGGCCGGCGGATGTCCAGAGAGGATTGGGCCTTTGCGCGGCCCAGGGTCCTTTCGGCCTCCCGCGCTCCAGGCCGGCCCTGGAAATTCTTCCCGGCATGCCCGATCCGCCACCGCCTGAAAAAAATGGGGTGAGCCGTCCCGGGGGATTAAAGATCGGAGGCCAAAAGCCGATCAATTTTTTTAAGAGCGGGAAACAAATCTGCCCCCAGCCGCGGGCCGGGGAATGGACCAACATAGGCCGAGGGCAAGGAATGCCCTGTGGAGAGAGCGTCTCCCACCGGCTAAGCCAAGGAGTGGCCCAATGTCGTTAGTAATCAACCACAACCTGATGGCCATGACCGCCGCCCGCAACCTGAGCGATTCCTACGGGTTGTTGGGCCAATCCACCCAGCGTCTGTCCTCGGGCCTGCGCATCAACTCGGCGGCCGACGACGCCGCCGGCCTGGCGGTGCGCGAATTGATGCGTTCCGACATCGCCACCATCAACCAGGGCCTGCGCAACGCCGGCGACGCCATCAGCATGATTCAGACCGCCGACGGCGCCATGAGCGTCATCGACGAGAAGCTCATCCGCATGAAGGAGCTGGCCGAGCAGGCGGCCACCGGTACCTACACCACCGCCCAGCGCACCATCATGGACTCCGAGTATCAGGCCATGGGGGCGGAAATCGACCGTATCGCCAACGCCACCGACTTCAACGGCGTCAAGCTGTTGGACGGCAGCTTGAACAGCCTGCACAACGGCTCGGGCATGAAGATCCACTTCGGCACCGGCAACAGCGCCGCCCAGGACTACTACTACGTCAACATCGGCGACATGCGCGCCACCCAGGGCACCGGCCTGCGCGTGGGCACCAGCGACACCAACGACATCTTCCGCAGCACCACCAGCGGCATCAGCGCCGCCACTCCCACCACGGCTCTGGGCGGCACCAGCGGCGTCTTCGGCGTGCAGTACTCCACCGACGGCGGCACCACCTGGAACAACTACGGCTACGTCAACGTCAGTGGCACCACCGACACCCTGACCACGGTCATGGACAAGATCAACCAGGGCTCGGCCCAGAGCGGCACCCTGTCCATCGGCTCGTCCCTGACCTCCCACTCCCTGGCCGGGGCCACCCTGACCATCGGCACGGCGGTGTTCACCTTCAGCTCCACGGCGGGCACGGCCGGCACCACCTTCGATGCCGCCACCATGACCGGCACCGTGGGCACCAGCGCCATCAGCGGCTCCACCATCTCCGCCAACCTGGCGGCCCTCATCAACCGCAACGTCAGCAGCATCGGGACCTACGCCGGCGTCAACGGCACCGTGGGCACCACCATCAGCCTTACCGACAGCACCCTGGGCAACACCGCCACGGTGGTGACCGCGGTGGGCTCCGGCACCAGCCTCACCGCCAACCAGACCAACCTGAGCGGCGGCGGCGGCACCCAGTTCACGGCCACCATCTACCAAAACACGGCCAACAACAACTACCAGCTGGAACTGACCGACAACAGCAAGGGCAACAACTACCAGATGCGCATCGTGACGGCCCTCGGCACCAACCTGCCCGCCGGCACCGCCACGGCCGACCAGTTGGTCACCGCCTCCGACCGCACCACGGCCAAGGCCACCTTCAGCCTGGCCAGCACCGCCGCGGCCTGGAGCGAGGTGCAGAACGCCTCCGGCAACACCAACTGGGACGGCAAGGACATCCTCACCCAGTCCGGCGCGCAGTTGGCCCTGGCCCAGTTGGACGCGGCCATCAAGACCAAGGACACCGCCCGCGCGCACCTGGGCGCCTTGCAGAACCGGCTGAACAACACCATCACCAACCTGCAGATCCAGGCCGAGAAT
>JAKAGJ010000442.1 GCA_021815655.1 Deltaproteobacteria bacterium
AGCCGCACCAGGTCCAGGGCCTCGTCGGTGGAGTTCACGTCCAGGGCGAAGATCAGGCGGTCGCGCGCGTTCATGACGTGGTTCCTTTCAGGGCCTGGTTTCCCGGCCCATGTGCTTTTGGGGGGGTGGCTATAGCGCCCAGGCCTGGTGCTCGGCGGCCCAGGCCGCGATCTCGCCCCGCTGGGCGAAGCTGTATATGGCCTTGTGCCCCACCACCAGGTGGTCCAGCAGCTCCAGCCCCACCGCGCGGCAGGCGTGGAACAGACGGCGGGTGATCTCGCGGTCGCTGGCCGAGGGCGCCGGGTCGCCGCTGGGGTGGTTGTGGGCGCAGATCAGGGCCGCGGCCCCCGCCGCGAGCGCCCGGGCCAGCACCTCCCGGGGATATACCACGGTCTGGTCCAGGGTGCCGCTGAACAGGTCCTCGCTGGCGATGACCTGGCCGGCGCTGTTGAGCAGAAAGACCCGGAACACCTCCTGGTTCAGGCCGCCCATGGAAAAAAGCAGGTAATCCTCCAGCTCCCGCCCCTGGCCCAGGCGCCCCATGGTCAGCAGCCGGTCCTCCAGGTAGCGCCGGGCCACGGCCGGCACCAGCTTGAGCCCCAGGATGTTTTTGGGACCCACCCCCGGCACCGCCGCCAGGGCCTTGGGGTCGGCCTCCAAGACCCCCCGCAGGCTGCCCAGGGCCTTGAGCAAGGCCCTGGCCTGCTGCTTGCAGTCGCGGCGGGGGGTGGCCAGGGTCAGCAAAAGCTCCAGGGCCTCCTCGTCGGTGAACTTTTCCAGGCCAAAGCGCAAAAACTTGTCGCGCAGACGCTCTCTATGCCCGGTGCCCGGGTTGTCAATAACGGGTCGGTCAAGGCCGTCATTTTGGCCACCGCCCACGGCTCCCGTTGCGGCCAGTCGTTTAGCCCCAGGGGTCCCGGTGCCCGGGCTGGCATTAACGGGTCGGTCAAGGCTGTCATTTTGGCTGGCGCCCACGGCTCCCGTTGCCGCCAGTCGTTTAGCTCCAGGGGTCCCGGTGCCCGGGCTGGCATTAACGGGTCGGTCAAGGCTGTCATTTTGGCCAGCGTCCACGGCTCCCGTTGCGGCCAATCGGCTCATGCCAGGTTTTTGGTCGTGCGCCTGGGTCATGGCCGCCCGCCGTCGCCGCCCCGCGACCGGCTCACGCCCACACCCCGGGGATGGGCCGGCCGCAGCCCGGGCAGGCGCCGTCCTTCAGGTCCAGGCCCAGGATGCGGTAGCCTCGGCGCCCCACCACCCGGCGGCCGCAGCCCGGGCAGGCCGTGGACTCGCTGTCGTGGCCGGGCACGTTGCCGGCGTAGACGTAGAGCAGCCCGGCCTGGCGGCCGATTTCCAGGGCGCGCTCCAGGGTCTTGACCGGCGTGGGGCCGATGCCGCTGTCCTGGTACTTGTATTGGGGGTGATAGGCGCTGACGTGCCAGGGCACCTCCGGCGACAGTTCCTTGACCAGGAAGGCCGTAAGCTCCCGCAACTCGCCGGGGTCGTCGTTCTTGCCGGGGATGACCAGGGTGGTCACCTCCAGCCAGATGCCGGCGGCATGCATGCCCTTAAGGGTATCCAGCACCGGCTGCAAACGGGCCTTGCACTCGCTCTTGTAAAACTCGTCACGGAAGGATTTGAGGTCGATGTTGGCGGCGTGCAAGAGCCCCCGGCAGGCCTCCAGGCATTGGGGCGACTCATAGCCGTTGCTCACGAAGACGTTTTTGAGCCCCTGCCGCACCGCCAGCTCCATGCAATCGTGGGCATACTCGAAATAGATGGTGGGCTCGGTGTAGGTGTAGCTGATGTAGGCGCAGTCCTGGGCCAGGGCCTCCTGCACGACGCGCCCCGGCGGCACCAGCTCGCCGTGGGGTCCGCCGCCGGGTATCTCGCCGCCCTTTTCCTGGCGGGGGTACTGGCTGATGTTCCAGTTCTGGCAAAAACCGCACTGGAAGTTGCAGCCCAGGGTGGCGATGGAATAGGAGGTGCTGCCGGGCAGGAAGTGAAACAGGGGCTTTTTCTCGATGGGGTCCACGCTGCCCGAGATGGGCTTGCCCCACACCAGGGTGTAGAGGGTGCCCTCCTGGTTCTCGCGGACCTGGCAGATGCCCCGGTCCCCGGGTTTGATGAGGCAGCCGTGGGCGCACAGTTGGCAGCGCACCCGCCCCTGGTCCTGCTTTTGATAGAGCATGGCCTCGTGCATGGTTTCCCCCCGCCGCCGGGCGTGGCGGCTGATGCCGGGTAAGGCCGCGGCAGCCGCTGGCGGCCCCTACTTGCAGGATAGTTCAGGCACCCAGGCCGGTCAAGCCGGGCGCGGCGCGGGCGGGCCTTGACCGGGGCGGCGTTAGGGGATACCTTGACCGCCAGGCACCCCCGCCGGCGCCCCCGCGCCGCAGGCCACAGGCAAGGAGCAAGACCCATGAACCCCGCCGACCTGGAGGAATTCGCCGCGTTCCGGCCCGCCTGGCCGGCCTTTGCCGTGTACTTCTTCGGGGTGCTGGTCTTCACGGCCGGCCCCCAGCTAAACCCCAACACCCACATCTCGCCGGCCCTGGGGCAGCTCATCGCCTCGCTGTTTCTGGCCTTCATCCTGATTAAGCGCTTCGCCAACCTCTACCGGGTGGGGCCCCAGGGATTGACCCATGAAAGCACCTTCCCCGGCCGGCACCAGGAGCATGTCACCATGGAGCAAATCCGGCGTATCGACCTGCGCCGGGGCATCAGCCAGCGTCTTTTGGGGGTGGCCCACGTGCACATCTACGTGGAGGGCAAGGAAGCCCCGGCCCTCAAGCTCTTCGGGGTGCCCCGGCCCGAGAGCTTCCGCAGGCTCTTGTTGGACCTGGGAGCCAGGGACGATCAGGTCTTGGGAGCCTGGCGGCGCTAGCAGGCCAGCCTGGCCGGGAGCGAAGTGTTTGACAGGCATCGCCGGCGGATGCTAATCCTATAGATACCCCGCTCATGCCCGCGGGCCTGGGCGCTTCCTAGAATAACCGCGGTATTTCTCAAAAGGTTCAAGGAGGACTGGCGATGGTGGCTCTTATCGGTGGGATCGCCGCCCTGGTATTAGGCCTGATTGGGCTGTTCGGCTGGTGGGCGGAGTTCGTCTGGCTGCTCAAGGGCATTATTCCGCCCATCCTGATCCTGGCCGGCGCCCTGGCCGCCTACCTGGGCTCCGAGGAGCTGAAGGACAAGCGCCGGGCCGAGATGGAGGCCGCCCGCGAACCCTTTGCCCCCACCAGCGACGAGGCCGACAAGTACAAACGCGAGGTGGCCGAGTTGAAGGCCAAGCTGGCGGCCATGGAGTCGGAGCAGGCCCCGGGCGAGGCCCCCAAGAGCGAGTAAGGGTCGAGTGCCCCTACTCCCCTGAGCGGGTTGCGAAAGGTTTTCTCTAAATACCAGCCTGGTCGGCTCCCATAGAGACGTTGTCGAACATTAAAGCCAAAACGGGCGGGGATAAACCCCGCCCCTACGAAGAATAAGAATTTTTGTCTTCTTTAATTTTCGT
>JAKAGJ010000443.1 GCA_021815655.1 Deltaproteobacteria bacterium
GAGGAGATCAAACACCTGGAGGGCGAGCAGTTGGCCGCCCTCACCCAGACCTTCCGGGCCTGGTACGCCACCGCGCCAGGCACCTACGCCCGCCGGGCCCGCGGCCGGGTCTGGCTGGTCTTCCTGGTGCTGCGCCACACCGGCGCCCGTCTGGGCGAGGTGCTGGCCCTGGACGACCGCCGCGACCTGGACCTCATCCAGGGCGTGGTGCGCCTGGGCGGTGGCCCGGACGGCGCGCCGCGCAGCCTGCAACTGCCGGCCGAGGCCCTGTCCGATCTGACGGCCTATCTGGAGGACCCGGCCCATCAGGCCCAGCGTGGCATGGTCTTTGGGCTGGACCAGGGCCATGTGCGGCGCAAGTTCTATGAGCGGGCCGCCGAGTGCGGCCTGCCCCGCGAGTTGGCCAACCCCCGCACCCTGCGCAACTCGCGGGCCATCGAGCTGTTGCGCCAGGGGCTGCCCCTGACCATCGTGCAGAGCATCCTGGGCCAGGGCACGGCCAACCTGACCGCCAACTACCTCACCTTCGCCGAGGCGGACATCGAGCGGATCGTCAAATACTACGTGCAGAAGGAGATGCGCATGCGCACCAGCGCGCGCAACAGCTTCCTAGGCCGGGTGACGGCCATACGCGGGGGAGGGCTTCTCAGCGAAGTCGAGCTGATCACCGAGGGCGGGCTGACCATCGTCTCGGTGATAACCAACGAGAGCCTCCTCAACCTGGGTCTGCGCCCGAATTCGCCGGTGACGGCCCTGGTCAAGGCCCCCTGGGTGATCGTGGCCAAGGGAGAGGCGTCCCCCCTGCTCAGCGCCCGCAACCGGCTGCGCGGCCGGGTGGAGCGCATCCAGCAGGACGGCGTCTCGGCCGAGGTGATCGTGTCCCTGGACGAGGGCACCCGGCTCTGCGCCCTGGTCACCGGCCAGAGCGTGGCCAGCCTGGGCCTGGAGATCGGCGAGATGGTCTGGACGGTCTTCAAGACATCCACGGTGATCCTCACCGTGGACTAGACAGGCACCACGCGCGGGGGCCCAAGGCCCGGCCGCGCCTGCTTGGGAAAGGCCAGGATGTAATGGACTATCTGTTTCCGGTCTCGGGCGTGCACACCCAGATATGGCTGCCGCCCCTGGTGGCTTTCGTGGTTTCCTTCTTCACCTCCATGGGCGGGGTGTCCGGGGCCTTCCTGCTGCTGCCTTTCCAAATGAGCTTCCTCAATTTCACCAGCCCGGCGGTGAGCCCCACCAACCTGGTGTTCAACGTGGTGGCCATCCCCAGCGGGGTCTGGCGCTACCTGCGCGAGGGGCGCATGGTCTGGCCACTCACCTGGGTGGTGGTGCTGGGCACCCTGCCCGGGGTGGTCATCGGCTGCTTCATCCGCCTGCACTGGCTGCCCGATCCCAAGCCCTTCAAGGCCTTCGTGGGCTGCGTGCTGCTCTACATCGGCGCGCGCCTGGTGGTGGACGCGCGCAAGGCCCTCAAGGCAGCCAAGACCGCCAGGCAGGGGCCCAGGCTGGAGGCCCAGCCGGTGGCCGAGGATTTCACCACCGAGACCGTGGAGTTCTCCCTGCGCCGAGTGGCCTACACCTTTCAGGGACGCCAGCACGCGGCCAGCGCCCCGGGCATCTTCAGCCTGGCCTTCATCGTGGGGGTGGTCGGCGGGGTCTACGGCATTGGCGGCGGGGCCATCATCGCCCCCTTTTTCGTGGCCATCTACGGCCTGCCCGTGCACACCGTGGCCGGCGCGGCCCTGATGGGCACCTTCATCACCTCGGTGGCCGGCGTGGCCTTCTACCAGGCCCTGGCCTTCATCCCGGCCTACGCCCACATGCACGTGGCCCCGGACTGGCTGCTGGGCGCACTGTTCGGCCTGGGCGGGGTCTGCGGCATGTACCTGGGGGCGCGTACCCAGCGTTTCGTGCCGGCGGTCTGGATCAAGCTGGGACTGAGCCTGCTGCTGATCTACGTGGCGGGGCGCTACCTGGTTGACTTCGTGGCCTACCTGGGGGCATGAATCAAACCACCTACAACGAGAGGCGTTTCATGACGGCCCACGCCAGCCCGGTCCCGGCGGGCCGGCCATGGTGCCCTATGTCCGCCGGGTGGCCGTGGACAAGAACGGCTGGCTGACGCCCAAGGAATTCCAGGATGGGGTGGCTCTCTGCCAGTCCATACCCGGCGCCACGGTCATGCAGCTGGCGGCCTATGTCGGCCTGAGGGTCAGCGGTCCCCTGGGGTCGCTGGCCGCCTTCTGCGCCTTCATTTTCCCGGCGTTCGGGCTCATGCTGGCCCTCACCATGGTCTACGCCAAGTCCCGCGATGCCCAGGCCACCTTGGCCATTTTCGCTGGCCTGCAAGCCATCGTCGTCTCCCTGGTGGCCAACGCGGCCTACGAGTTCGGCCGGAAGGCGATCGCGGATTGGCGGGATGGCGTGTTGGCCCTGGGGGCGGCGTTTTTCATCTTCGCTGGGGGCGACCCGATTCTGGCTATCTGCGCCGCCGCCCTGGCCGGCTTGGTGGCCCACCGAAGCCCGCAAATGCCAGCCGTCAGCCCGCAGGTCCCTGGGGTCCGCGGCATGGGCAGCCCCACGCGGGGTGCCGCGGTCTTCCTGGTTTTATTCTGCGCCGGCCTCGCCGCGTTGTATTTCGCCGACCGCCGGCTGTTCGACTTGGCGACCCTCATGGCCAAGGTGGACCTGTTCGCCATGGGCGGCGGTTTCGCCTCGGTGCCGTTGATGTACCACGAGATGGTGGAGTTGCGCGGTTGGTTCGACGGCCGCACCTTCATGGACGGCATTGCTCTGGGCCAGGTGACGCCAGGCCCCATCGTCATCACGGCCACTTTCGCCGGCTATCTTCTGCATGGCTTTTCCGGGGCGACGGTGGGCACGGTGGCGGTGTTTTCGCCCTCCCTGATCGTCCTTTGGATGGTGTTTCCCCATTTCGAGCGCCTGCGGCACAGCGCCGTTTTCCAGCGCCTGCTGCGCGGATCGCTGGCCTCCTTCGTGGGATTGCTGCTGGCGGTGGCCGTCAGGTTAGCGATCGCCGCGCCCTGGGGACCGGCTTCCGGGGCCCTGGCGGCGGCGGCCTTGGTCGCCCTGCTCCTCAAGGTGGATATCCTGTGGGTGGTGCTCCTGGGCGCGGCCCTGTCCTGGGCCATCCTGTGAGTACGCCGAGGGGAGGGGCCCCACCCTCCGCCCGGGGCCGTGCCAGGCCCCCGCGGGCCGGCGCCCGACCGGTCAATGGCGGCGCCTTCACCTCCCCGGCATCTCCATCCTTGACGCGCCTGACCGGATTGCCCTTGAGTCCCGGATGGTTGCCGGCCTCCCCTTGACAGGGCGACCCCGCTGGGGCAGGGTAGGGGGACCACCGTCGGCGGGGGCGGGCGGGGAACCCTTTAGCGGCCTTGGGAATAATCTAGTGTCATCACGCCTTGTTAGCCTCGTGCTTTGCCTCTGCCTGCTGCCGGCCTTCTGGGCCGGGGCGGCCCGGGCCGGCCAGCC